>CAIQIL010000711.1 GCA_903871865.1 uncultured Burkholderiales bacterium | reverse complement strand
TTGAATTGGCTAAAACCACAAGCATACCCACTTCAATTGCGCTCAATATCTTGTTTTAAAGCAAAAGAAACCTGCAAAAAAGTCTGGAATGGCTTGACTTTGACTTCCACGCCCTAAAATGCGATGTGTCTGCATGTGCAGATTTTCAGGAGACCATTGCATGAACGAACAAGTTCAAACCTTTGACTATTACGTTTTGTCCGCTGAGCAGCGCAACCGCGTCATGCGCAACACGTATTGGCTACTCGCTCTGAGCATGGTGCCGACTGTCTTGGGCGCATGGTTGGGCGTCTACGCAGGCCTGGGACAAATTTTCTCAGGTGGCCTGGGCATGATTTTGATGCTCGCCGGCGCGTTTGGCTTCATCTACGCCATTGAGCGCACCAAAGAAAGCATCACTGGCGTGTACGTGTTGCTGGGCTTTACCTTCTTCATGGGTTTGGTGCTCTCGCGCATGATTGCCATGGTTTTGGGCTTTAAAAACGGCGCAGACTTGGTGATGACAGCCTTTGGCGGCACGGCAGGCGTGTTCTTCTTGATGGCCAGTTTGTCCACCGTCATCAAACGCGATTTGTCTGGCATGAACAAATGGCTGATGGTTGGCGTCATCATGTTGCTCGTGGGCAGCGTCATCAATATGTTCACCCAATCGTCCACCGGCATGATTGTGATCTCCATGTTGTCCATTGCCATCTTCAGCGCCTACATGCTGTATGACCTCAAGCAAATCGTGGACGGCGGTGAAACCAATTACATCAGCGCTACGCTGACCCTGTACTTGGACATCATCAACGTCTTCCAAAGCTTGCTGGCTTTGCTGGGCATTTTCGGCGGTGAACGCGAATAATTTGCGGTCATTTTTGCCAATAAAAAAGGAGCCGTAAGGCTCCTTTTTTTGCCTGTCTCGCTCAAATCAAATCAAACACCGCCATGCTCTCCACATGCGCGGTATGCGGAAACATATTCACCGCGCCCGCTGAGGTGCAGCGGTAGCCGCCCAAGTTGACCAGCAAGCCTGCGTCACGCGCCAAGGTGGCGGGGTTGCAGCTCACGTACACAATGCGTTGGGGCGGCTTCCAGCCTTGGCGCAAGTCTGGGTTTTCGTTGAGATCGGCCACGGCTTTGGCCAGCGCAAAAGCGCCTTCGCGGGGAGGATCGACCAGCCATTTGTCGGCCACGCCGTCTTGGATGAGCAGCTCAGGCGTCATGTCAAACAAGTTGCGGGCCACAAACGCTGTGGGCGCGAGCGGCACGCCTCGGCCTTGTTGGTTCAAGGCGTAGTTTTCGCGTGAGCGCGCCACCAAAGCTTCGCTCCCTTCGATGCCCAACACCTCTTTGGCCAGCGTGGCAAGCGGCAAGGTGAAGTTGCCCAAGCCGCAAAACCAGTCGATCACGCGCTCGTTTTTTTGCGGATCGAGCAAGCGCAAGGCGCGACTCACCAACACGCGGTTGATGTGGGGATTGACTTGGGTGAAGTCGGTCGGTTTGAACGGCATGGTGATGCCGAACTCGGGCAAGGTGTAGTCGAGCTTGGGCAGGGCCTCGTCCAGCGGGTGGACGGTGTCCGGGCCCTTGGGCTGCAACCACCACGACAGGGTCTGCTGGCCGCTGCCCACCGGGCCGTGCGCCTGGGCGAAGTCGCGCAGGTGCTGGGCGTCGGAGGCGCTCAGGGGCTCCAGGTGGCGCAGCACCAGCACCGTGACATCGCTGCCCACGGCCACCTCGATCTGCGGCAGGCGGTCACGCGCTTCCATGCGGCCAATGAGCCCGCGCAGCGGCATCAGCAAGGCGCTGACGTGGGGCGGCAACACCTCGCACACGCCCATGTCGGCCACGTAGCGGGATTTGCGCTCGTGGAAGCCCACCAGCACCGTGCCCTTCTTGACGACGTGGCGCACCGACAGGCGGGCGCGGTAGCGGTAACCCCAGGTCGGGCCCTCGATGGGGCGCAGCAGCATCTCGGGCTTGACCTTGCCCAGGTGCCAGAGGTTGTCCTCCAGCACGCGCTGCTTGACGGCCACCTGCGCGCTGGGGTGGAAGTGCTGCATCTTGCAGCCACCGCACAGGCCGAAATGCACGCACTTGGGCGTCACGCGCTGCGAGCTTTCGGTGCGGCGCTCGGCCATCGTCGCCTGCTCCCAGTTGTTCTTGCGGCGGCTGACGCTGACGCGCACCTCCTCACCGGGCAGCGCGTCCTCGATGAACACCACCTTGCCATTGGCGCGGTGGGCCACACCCTGCGCTTCGAGGTCGAGCGACTCGACCTTCAGCCACTCCAGGTGGGGTGGCACGGGGGGTTCTGTGGACTCGGCAGGAGCCAGGCCTTCGGGCGCGGCAAGGGCCTCGGCAGGCGCGGGGGAAGCAGAAAGCAAATCGGGGGATGCGTCGGTCGTCATCCCCCGATTGTCTCAGGACTGGGCGGTGCTGCGCAGGGCAGCCCGGGCAGATCAGCGGCTGGGCAGTTGCTTGGCCGGGTCCACCGGCTTGCCGCCCTTGCGGATCTCGAAGTGCAGCTGCACGCGGTCGGAATCGGTCGAACCCATCTCGGCGATTTTCTGGCCCTTGCGCACGACCTGATCTTCCTTGACGAGCAAGGTCTGGTTGTGGGCGTAGGCGGTGAGGAAGTCGCCGCTGTGCTTGAGGATGACGAGGTTGCCGTAGCCGCGCAGGCCCGATCCGGCATAGACCACCCGGCCATCGGCCGAGGCCTGGACAGGGTCGCCCGCCTTGCCCGAGAAGGTCAGGCCCTTGTGCTTGCCTTCCTCGAAGCCACCAATGACGGGGCCGCTGGCCGGCCAGCCCCAGCTGGGTTCGTCCACGTCTTTCGCTTCCGCTGCGGGGGCGGCGGGTGGCGTGACGCTGGGCTGCGCCGCGGCCGCGCCAGAGGCTGCACCCGAAGTCGCACCCGAGGCCGCGCCCGAAGAAGCGCTGCCTGCTGCGGAGGCGGTCGTGCCAGCCCCCTTGCCGGCTGGCGTTTTGTTGTCGAGCCCGCGGGATTCGATCTTGGGACTGGTCACGGGCTTGGTGGACACGCCACTGGCCGTGGTTTCACCCACCGGTGGCGCCACGCGCAGCACCTGATCGACTTCGATGCGGTTGGGGTTGTCCAGGCCGTTCCAGGCGGCGATGTCGCGCCAGTTCTGGCCGGCGTCCAGGGCGATGCGGATCAGCGTGTCGCCCGGTTTGACGGTGTAGTAGCCGGGCTTGCCGGCGTTTTCGGCACCAGGCAGCACCTTGGCCGGGGCCTGCCCGGAAGCGCTGCTGGCCCCGGTCACGGGCGCGGGCTTGGCGCGGTCTTCCACGGGGGCGCGGCGGTTGGACGAAGCGCAGCCCGCGAGGACGAGCAAGGCGGCTGCGGCGGCAGCCAGGCGGAAAGATGAGCTCATGTGCATGCGGATACTCGACGGGGTGCTGGGCGCGGCCTGCACCTTGGAGGGATCACGTGGTGCCTGATTTTAGGGGGACGAACAAGACAGCACCCGCACGGCTGTGCTGCAGGCTGCCATCGGGCAGTCGGTCCACGATGCTCAGCACCTGCTGACCACCACGGGCGTCCTCGACCGGCGCCACCAGGCGGCCACCGGGCGCCAGCTGGTCCAGCCAGGCCTGGGGCAAGGCGGCACCGCCGGCAGCAGCGATGATGGTGTCGTAGGGCGCTTGCGGCGCGTGACCGACCATGCCATCACCATACACCAATCGCACGTCAGGCCAACCAGGCAGGCTGTGACGCAACTGGTCAAGCTGCGCACGGGCCTTGAGGTGCAGGTCGCGCAGGCGTTCGATGGAGACCACCTGGCGCGCCAGGTGCGCCAGCAGAGCGGCTTGGTAGCCGCAGCCCGTGCCGATTTCCAGGCAGGCGCCCAGGGGGCGCGCCTCGCTGCCAGGACGGGCGGCGTGGAGCACAGGCAAGCCCGGTCGCACGCACAGCTTCTGGATCATGGCCGCCACCACGGAGGGTTTGGAGATGGTCTGGCCCAGGCCGATGGGCAGGCTGGTGTCTTCGTAGGCCTGGTTGACCAGGGCCGAATCAACGAACTGGTGGCGCGGCACCTGGCCAAAAGCGTGCAGGAGCCCAGGGTGCGAGATGCCCTCGGCCGCCAGGCGCTCGACCATGCGCACGCGCACCCGCACCGAGTCCAGGCCCACGCCCTGCGGCGTGGTGTGGCGCAGGCGCTCCTGGGCGGCGTGCTGCAGCGGCGCTTGCGGGCGCAGGACCTCTCGGCCATCGCGGGCCAGGCGGGCAGCGCCACCGGCCACCGGCACGGCCGAGACGCGGTCGAGCTGCAGCGGGAAGCGGCGGGGCTTGCGCTCGGGGTGGCCTTCGCTCATCGGCGGCCCACCCAGTCCTGCCAGGCGGGCAGACGCGCGTGGTCGGTCATGTCCACCTGCAGGGGCGTGATCGAGACGCGCCCTTCGCGCACGGCGTGGAAATCGGTGCCTGCGGCATCGTCCAGGGCCTCACCGGCGGGGCCGATCCAGTAGAAGGTGTCGCCGCGGGGGTTGAGCTGCGCCACCGCCGGGAAACTGGCGTGGCGGCGGCCCAGGCGGGTGACTTCCCAGGCGGCCTGGTCGGCATCGGCCCGCGCAGGGATGTTCACGTTCAGCAGCCAGGGGCGCGCGCCCTGCCCTGCCGTGGTCTGGGCAGCTTGTTGCGCCAGCGCGTGCTCGATGACGCGGCGGGCCACGCGGGTGGCCACGTCCAGGTGCTGCCAGCCCTTCTCGGCCAGGGAAAACGCGATGGCCGGGACGCCGAACAGGTGGCCTTCGGTCGCGGCGGCCACGGTGCCGGAGTACAGCGTGTCGTCGCCCATGTTGGCGCCGTTGTTGATGCCGGAGAGCACCAGATCGGGGCGCGGGATCAGGCCGGAGGTCAAGGCCAGGTGGACGCTGTCGGACGGTGTGCCGCTGACGAAGCGGAAGCCATTGCCGGCCGTGTGCAGGCTGAGCGGCTGGTGCAGCGTCAGGGCGTTGGAGGTGCCGCTGGCGTTGCGCTCGGGCGCAAAGACGTCCACCGTGCCCAGGCCCTCGCAGGCTTCGACCAGGGCAGAGATGCCCGGCGCCAGGTAACCGTCATCGTTGGCAATGAGAATTCGCATCCGGGGATTGTAGAAGCGCAACGCCTCCGCCCGCACTTTCCTTCAAGCAGGGGGCATCGGTGGTGACGAGGGGGGCCAGTCGCGCAGATAATGCGCTGATGTCAATTGTCCGAAAGGACGAAGGCAAATCACAAATCCGGCAGGGCTCCCTCCAGGAGCGTCGGCAACAAGACAACCCAGGCGACCAGCGACGGCGGCCTCGGGAGGACTCCATGGCTGTCAAGGTATTGATTCTCGAAGACAACCCGGTGGCCCGGGGCTTTCTCTGCCGCGTGGTGCGGGAGAGCTTCAGCGACATCCACAGCATCACCGAGGTGAGCGACCTGGATGCAGCCCGGCGCTTGCTGGGCCACCCACCGGGCGGGCGGGCCGCGCCGGGCACAGACCCCTTCCAGCTTGTTTTGGTGGACCTGGAGTTGCCCGATGGCAGCGGCCTGGAGCTCCTGACCGAGCTCGCCAACTACCCGGCCACGCGCATCGTCACGACGCTGTACTCCGACGACGAGCATCTCTTCCCGGCCTTGCAGTGCGGCGCCGACGGCTACCTGCTCAAGGAAGACCGCTTCGAGGTGCTGGTCGAGGAGTTGCAGAAAATCGTGCGCGGCCAGCCGCCGCTGTCGCCCGCCATCGCACGCCGCCTGCTGACGCATTTCCGCTCGGGCGACAGCGTGGCACCGCTGTCGGTGGCCTCGCCGCCTTCGGCCGCCGCACCCGCGACCGTGATGATGACGGCCGACCACGAGCGCCTGACCCCGCGCGAGAGCGAGGTGCTGACCTACCTCAGCAAGGGCTTCACGATCAAGGAAATCGCTGCGCTCATGGGCATCAAGTGGTTCACCGTGAACGACCACATCAAGTCCATCTACAAGAAGCTCAACGTGTCCAGCCGGGCGGAAGCCGCCGTGCTGGCGAGCAAGCAAGGCCTGGTCTGAGCGCCGCCTGACGGCTGCCAGACAGCGACAAGGCAGCCCCCATGCAGGCATCCAACCCCTCCGCCCCCGGCCTGTCACCCGCCAGCGGCGTGCAGCCGATCGCCTGGCCCTCGATCGAAGCCATCCTGCAGCGCCCGCTGAGCCCGCCGCGGTGGCTGGGTTGGCGACTGCGCGCGATGGTCCTTGTCGTCGTGGCCGGCCTGGCGGGCGTGCTGCTGGTGGCGCACTGGCTGGCCGCGCAGCCCAAGTTCCCCTTGGGCCTGCAGGCCACGCCCAGCGGCGATGTGCGCCTGGGTGCGGCCGACTACCCCACGCTGCTGCGCCTGGAAGGCCTGACCTTGCTGAGCATCGCGGTGGAGTCGCCCGACGCCGATGGCCGCCTGCACACCCAGGTGGCGCCCGTCAACAGCGCCCTGCTCCAGCCCTCGGGCCGCTGGATCATGGCCCCCCAGATGCGCCAGGATTTCGACCAGCTGCACCGGCGCATGGGCGAGCTGCTGGGGCATTGGTCGTCCATTGGCCTGGTGGCGCAACTGCACCTGCAGAACGCGCCAGCCGAGACGGTGCTGATCGCGCCGCGCGGCTGGTCGGGCCTGAGCCCCTTGTTTTGGTTGACCAGCGGCATGGCCTTGCTGGTGCTGGCACTGGGCAGTTCGGTGCTGCTGGTCGGGCCGCACTGGCGCAATGCTGGCTTCGTGGTGCTGGCGCTGTGCCAGTGCGTGCAACTCATGCTGATGGGCGTGGAGCTCAACCTGGAGGCCTTCACACCGATGTGGCTGGTCTCGCTGGACGTCCAGCTGCGAATGGCCTGCGACCTGGCCAGCGCGGCCGCCCTGGTGCTCATGGCCGCGCAGCAGTTCGCGTCCAGCCAACGCGCGGTGTGGGTGACGGCGCTGGCCTGGCTCGTCGCGGCGGGCCTGTGGCTGCAGTGCCGGGACCTGTGCTCGCCAGCGCACTGGTGGCTGGTGCAATTGGGTTGCACGGCGCTCGCCATGCTGGCGGTGTTCATGGCCGGACAGGCGCAGCGCCAGACCCCCCCCCCCCTGACCCTGGTGATGCGGCGCATGCTCATCATCAGCATCGTGACCTGGAGCCTGCTCACCCTGGCGCTGTGGCTGGGTGCCAGCCGCGCCGACCTGTCGCTGCAAGTGGCCACCTACGGCGTCATCACCTGGGAGGTCTTCGTGACCTCGTTGGTGCTGATCTCGCCCTACCTGTCGCGCTCGCGGCACGTCTTGCAGGAGTTCTCGCTGCTGGCCGCCTCGGGCACCATCGCGGCCTCGCTGGACCTGCTCTTCGTGGCGCTGTTCTCGCTGGGGCAGTTCACCTCGATGACACTGTCGCTGTTCCTGTCGCTGGGGCTGTACCTGAGCTTTCGCCGCTGGCTGCTGACCCGTCTGCCCCGCCCGGACGAGGTCACGATGGAACAAGTCTTCCAGCAGATGTTCCGCATCGCGCGGCAGGTCGAGCGCCAGCCCGACGCCATGCACGACGCCCTGGTGCGTCTGCTGCGCGACCTGTTCGACCCGCTGGAAATCCACGTGGCCTGTGGCCAGGTGACCGAGGCCACCCTGCGTGGCAATGGCGCCATCCTGCTGGTGCCGGTGCCCTGTCGCGCGCGCGGCGGGCGGGACGGCCACACCACGCTGGTGCTCAAGCACGCACGCCGGGGCCAGAACCTGTTCACCGCCGAAGACGCCCGCCTGGCGCACCGCATCATGGAGCAGTTGAGTCTGGATGCGTTCGCGTCCTACCGTCAGCTGGTCTACGAAACGCCCGGCTTTACCGAGTATTTCTTTACCGCGACGCCGATCCGTGAAAT
>CAIQIL010000710.1 GCA_903871865.1 uncultured Burkholderiales bacterium | reverse complement strand
CTCCAGCTCGGTCAGGGAGTCGTCGATGACGCGGCTGTCATCGGCGGTGCGCAGCAGCACGGCCTTTTGCTCGGCCTTGAAATACAAGATGTCGGCCAGCGGGATGCGCTCGACGCGGCCGCGCTCCTGCACCACCAGCACCTCGCCATCGTCCAGAGGCACATCGCGCTCGGGCTGCAAGGCCGCGCGCAGGCGCTGCACGCGCTCCAGCGAGGCGTTCAGGCGCTCCAGGCGCACGGGCTTGGTGAGGTAATCGGCGGCGGCCAGGTCGAAGGCGCGCAGGGCATGCTCGGCGTGCGCGGTGACGAACACCACCGCGGGCGGGCGCTGCAGCTCGCGCAGGCGGGCGGCCAGCACCATGCCGTCCAGCCCGGGCATCTGGATGTCCAGCACGACGAGGTCGGGCGCGCGGCCGGCGCGGTCGAGCTCCTGCAGGTGCAGCAGTGCCGTCACCGACTCGCCGAACTCGGACAACACCACATTGGGCACCGCGGCCTGCGCCAGCAGCGAGCGGATGCGCAGGCGCGCCAGGGGTTCGTCGTCGATGACGACCACCGACAGGGGCTGGACAGGTGTGTTCATGGCGCCAAGTTCATGAGGCAGGATGCTTGGTCAGCGGCACGGCCACCCGCACCACGTACACCGGCGGCTGGCGGCCCGCATCGCCACCGGGCGCGGCGCGCTGCAGGCCGGCGTCGAAGTCCGACTCGACATCGTGCATGAGTTTCAAGCGCTGGCGCACATTGCGCAGCGCGATGCCATGGCCCGCGGTGGCCGCGCTAGGGCCTTGTGTCGGCACCGAGTTGCTCACGGTCAGCACGGCGCGCCCGCCCTGCACCTTGGTGCGTACCACGATCCAGCCGCCCAGCGGGTTGGCCTCGATGCCGTGGCGCACGGCGTTTTCCACCAGTGGCTGCAGGATCAGGGCCGGCACCTCGGCCTGCGCGGCGTCGTCGTCCAGCTCCCAGCGCACGGTGACGCGCTCTCCAAAGCGGAGTTGCTCGATGCTGAGGTAGCGCCGCGCCAGTTCGATCTCTTCGGCCAAGGTGGTGCGCACCGAGGGCGAGGTCAGCGCTTGGCGGAACAGCTCGGCCAGGTCTTCCAGCACGGCTTCGGCGCGTTGCGGGTCGATCTGCACCAGCGCGATCGCCGTGTTGAGCGTGTTGAACAGGAAGTGCGGGCGGATGCGCGCCTGCAACTCGGCCAGGCGGGCCGCGGCATGCGCCGGCAGCTGGCTGTGCGCACGGTGCTTGAGCCAGGCCAGGCCCACGCCGGCCAGGGCTGCGCCGGTGAGCATGGGTGGCACCAGGGGCCAGCCCCAGGCCCCGCGCGGCACGCTGGCCCACAGGTCCAGCCAGGTCAGCTGCCACTGCGCCAAGGCGCCCACCACGGCGCCCAGGCCCATCGCCGCCACCCACTGCCACGCCTCACGCTGGCGCGACAACCAGCGGCTGACGCTGCAGGCCACCACCAACCACAACAGGCTGGCCGGCAAGGACACCACGGCCAGTTGCGCCCAGCGCGTCAAGGCATCGGCCGGCCCCAACGCCTGGAAAGATTGGGCCAGGCCCACCACCAGCTGCACGCCCAGCACCACGCGCAGCACCACGCCCACGTGGCAGATGTCCAGGGGCGAGGAGGCCGATGTGGCCGAAGACGCCGCACCGGAAGGCGCATCACCGCCCGACTGGGGCAGCGCGAACTGGGTCGACACCGCCCAGCCAGGAGGCGACGACGGTGGCGAAGTTGACGCCGAAGATGGCGCTGCGGCTGGCGAATGGGCGGCGGGGTCCTTAAAATCCATGGTTTGCACATTCTGCTTCAAGCGCCCCCCTCATGAGCACCAACCAACTCGACAAGAAGTCCCAGGCCTGGTCGGCCCTGTTCTCGGAGCCCATGAGCGAGCTGGTCAAGCGCTACACCGCCAGCGTCTTCTT
>CAIQIL010000709.1 GCA_903871865.1 uncultured Burkholderiales bacterium | reverse complement strand
CTGGCTCAAGCCACACCCCCCAGCCTGAGCGCCAGCCCTGCCAGGGCCGCGCCGCCGATCACCTGCATCACCGAGCGCTTGTGCCGGAACAGCGCCACGGCCGCGGCAACGCTCAGTGCGGCGGCGGGCAGGTCCAGCCGGCCCAGGGCGTCCTGCAGGCCATGCCCCAAGCCCTGCGGCCACAGCACGTGCACGCCGAAGAACAAGGCCAGGTTGAGGATCACACCAACCACCGCGGCCGTGATGGCCGTCAGCGGTGCCGTCAGGCGCATCTCGTGGCGGCTCGACTCCACCAGCGGCCCGCCCGCCAGGATGAACATGAACGAGGGCAAAAAGGTGAACCATGTCACCAGCGCAGCGCCCAGCGCGCCGGCCAGGAAGGGCGCGTGCGGCCCCAGCAAAGCCTGGGTGTGTGCGCCCACATAGCCCACGAAGGCCACCACCATGATCAGCGGGCCGGGCGTGGTTTCGCCCAGCGCCAGGCCGTCCATCATCTGCAGCGGGCTCAGCCAGTGGAAGTGCTCCACCGCACCTTGCACCACGTAGGGCAGCACGGCGTACGCCCCGCCGAAGGTCATCCACGCGGCCTTGGTGAAGAACCAGCCCATCTGCGTGTAGGTGTGGGCCCAACCCAGCTGCGCCACCATCCAGGCCATCGGTGCCAGCCACAGCGCCAGTGACACGCCCAGCACGGCCAGCAGGCGCGACCAGCGGAACACCGTGTGCTCGGCCCGGGGGCCATGGTCGTCGATGACGGTGGGGCCGGTGTCATGGCCCGCGCTGCCGTGTCCGCCGCCCGCCACGAACAGCGTGGGCGCCAGGCGACCGCCCAAGGCCCCGGCGGCCGCGGCCAGTGCCAGGATCAAGGGGAAGGGCAGTTGCAGCACCGCGATGCCGATGAAGGACGCCGCCGCGATCGCCCACAGCACCCGGTTGCGCAGCGCGCGCGAGCCAATGCGGTGGGCCGCCTGCAGCACGATGGCCGCCACCGCCGGCTTGATGCCGTAGAACACCCCGGCCACCCAGGGCACTTGCCCGAAGGCCACGTACACCCACGACAGCCCGATCAGGATGGCCAGCGAGGGCAGCACGAACAGCGCACCGGCCACGATGCCACCCCAGGTCCGGTGCATCAGCCAGCCGATGTAGATGGCCAGTTGCTGCGCTTCCGGCCCCGGCAGCACCATGCAGTAGTTCAGCGCGTGCAGGAAGCGGCGCTCCGACAACCAGCGCCGGCGCACCACCAGCTCTTCGTGCAGGATGGCGATCTGCCCGGCCGGCCCACCGAAGCTGATGAAGCCCAGGCGCAGCCAGAAGCGAAAGGCTTGCCAGAAAGTCACGGATGCAGGGGGTGGGGCGTCGGTCAAGCGCATGGGGGCTGGCGGCTGGGTGGAGGCACGGCGCACAATCGGCGCAGGGATCTGGACTTCGCACATTAAATCAGGAGTGGGCATGCCAGCCTCTGCTTCCGCGACCGACACTGACACGGACACCGACGCCCGCCTGACGCTGGACTACCTCCTGCGCCGCATGCGCAGCAAGCAGGACTTCCCGGCGCTGTCGGCGTCCATCAGCCGGGTGCAGGCCTTGTCGGAATCCGACAGCGACAGCCTGCACACCCTGTGCGACGAAATCCTGCAGGACGTGGCCCTCACGCAAAAGCTGCTGCGCGTCGTCAACACCGCCCACTACCGCCGCGCCGGCACCGACCCCATCCGCACCGTGTCGCGCGCGGTCAGCCTCATCGGCGTGGCAGGGGTGCGCAACCTGGCCCTGTCCCTCGTGCTGCTCGACCACATGCACGACCAGGTCCACGCCCTGCAATTGAAGGAAGCGTTCCTGCACACGGTCATGGCCGGCACCCTGGCCAGTGAGCTGGGCAGCACTCCCGCCGAGGCCGAAGAGGCCTTCGTGGGCACGCTGTTCCGCCGCCTGGGTTGGTTGCTGGTGGCCTTCTACCTGCCCGAAGACGCCGAGCAGATGCGCGAGCTGATGCGCGCGCCACCGCCCGCGCCCAGCGAGGCCCAAGCCGCACAGCAGGTGCTGGGCGTGCGCCTGGACGAGCTGGCCGATGCCATCGGGGCGCAATGGCGCCTGCCCGAGGCCTTGCGGGCCTGCATGCGCGCACCGGAAGGGGCCTTGCCCGCGCACTCCCTGGCCGGCACGCCCGAGCGCCTGCACTGGCTGGCCAGCCTGGCCGAAGCCGCCACCGACGCCATGCTGCACACGCCGCCGCCTGAGTTGGGCGATGCCCTGGTGCGGCTACAGCGCAGCCATGCGCGTGCCCTCGACCTCGCGCCCCAGGCCCTGCAGGATGCGGCCGGGCGCGCGCGCAAGCGCCTGAGCGAACTCACCGCGGCGCTCAACCTGACGGTGCCGGCATCCTCCCCGGCCGAGCGCTTGCTCGACACCTTTTACGTCGATGCGCCCGATGCGGTCGGCACGGCAGAGGGCAGCACAGCGGGCGTCACACCGGCCACGGTCAGCAGCGCAGGCCTCGACATCGACCTGGCCGAGCCCGGCTTCACCGACCTGGGCGCCGGCGAACTGGGGCCCCTCGCGCTCAGCCCCATCGACATCCTCACCAGCGGCATCCAGGACATCACCAACACCCTGGTCGAAGCCTTCAGCCTGCAAAGCGTGCTGCACATGGTGCTGGAGACCCTCTACCGCGGCCTCGACGCCCGCCGCGTCGTGTTCTGCCTGCGCGATGCCCGCACCGGCGAGCTGCAAGGCCGCATGGGCCTGGGCGAGGGCGCGGAGCTCCTCAAGGCCGCCTTCCATGTGCCGCTGAGCGTGCCTTGCGGCGCCCAGCCCGACCTGTTCACCGCGGTGAGCCTGAAGAACGCCGACACCCTGATCGCCGATGCGCGGCTGCCCGCGGTGGCGCGCCTGCTGCCCCGCTGGTTCACCACCCACATCGACGCGCAGACCTTCCTGCTGCTGCCCCTGGTGCTCAAGCGCCCGGGCCAGCCCGACCGCGTCATTGGCCTGATCTACGCCGACAAGGCGGCCGCCGGCAGCCTGCACCCCGACGAGCGCACCCTGTCCTTGCTGCGCACCTTGCGCAACCAGGCGATCATGGCGTTCAAGCAGTCTGCATAATCGCGCCCCATGTTCCGCATCGTCCTGGTCCAGCCCGAGATCCCGCCCAACACCGGCAACGTCATCCGCCTGGCGGCCAACACCGGCTGCGAGTTGCACCTCATCGAGCCCCTGGGTTTTTCGATGGACGACAAGCTGCTGCGCCGCGCGGGCCTCGACTACCACGAGCACGCCGCCGTGAAGCGCCATGCCAGCTGGCAGGCGTTTCTGGATGCGACCCAGCCCGACGCCAGCCGCCTGTTCGCCTTCACCACGCGCGGCAGCCGGCCCTTCGGCGAGGTGCAGTGGCAAGCGGGTGATTGGCTGGTGTTCGGCAGCGAAACCGCCGGCCTGGCGCCCGAGTTGCGCGAGACCTTCCCGACCGCGCAGCGCGTGCGCCTGCCCATGCGCGAGGGGCAGCGCAGCTTGAATTTGAGCAATGCGGTGGCCGTGGCCGTGTTCGAGGCCTGGCGGCAGAACGGTTACGCCGGCGGGGCCTGATCGGCCCGAAGCGCCTCAGCCCTCGGCCTTGGCCTCGCGGCGCATCAGCGCACCCACGGCTTCTGCCGGGCTCAGGCGCCCATCCAGCACCGCCACCACCGCTTCGGTGATGGGCATGGCCACGCCCAGGGTCTGTGCGCGCTGCCACACCGTGGCCGCGGAATACACGCCCTCGGCCACGTGGCCGAGTTCCTGGAGGATCTGCGCCAGCGGCTTGCCCGTGGCCAACTGCAGGCCCACGGTGCGGTTACGCGAGAGCGCGCCGGTGGACGTCAGCACCAGGTCACCCAGGCCCGACAGGCCCATGAAGGTGTCGGGGCGCGCACCCAGCGCCACGCCCAGGCGGGTCATTTCGGCCAGCCCTCGGGTGATGAGGGCGGCGCGGGCATTCAAGCCCAGGCCCATGCCATCGACGATGCCCGTGGCGATCGCCAGCACGTTCTTGACGGCGCCGCCCACTTCCACGCCCAACGGGTCGTTGGAGGTGTAGACGCGCAAAGCATCGCTGTGGAACACGTCCACGGCCTGTTCGGCCAGGGCGTTGTCGGTGCTGGCCGCGACCAAAGCCGTTGGCTGGCCCAGGGCCACTTCCTTGGCGAAGCTGGGGCCGGAGAGCACGCCGCTGCGCGCCTGAGGGCGCACCGCGCGGGCGATTTCGTGGCCCAGTCGGCCCGTGCCCTTCTCGAAACCCTTGCACAGCCACAGCGTGGCGACGTGTTCGGGCAGGCGCTGGAGGAGGTCGGCCAGTGCCGCCATCGGCGTGCCGACGATGACCAGCCCGCCATGCCCGTGGGCATGCGCCACGGCCATGTCGAAATCGGCCGTCAGCGCCAGGCTGTCAGGGAAAGCGGCCTCGGGCAGGTAGCGGGTGTTGCGCCGCTGCGCCTGCATCTCGGCCACCTGGGCGGCATCGCGCGCCCACAGTTGCACGGCCACGCCCTGGCGCGCGGCACTGATGGCCAGTGCCGTGCCCCAGGCGCCGGCGCCCAGAACCGTGAGGTGACGGGTCATCCGATCCGCGGCAACGCAGTCCGCCACAACGCGCTGCGCAGGATCAAGAAGCCTGGACTTGCTGGGCGGCAGCGGCTTGCTGCAGCTGCGACTCGTACATGGCCTGGAAGTTGACTTCGGTCAGGTGCACGGGCGGGAAGCCGGTGCGGTTGAGCGTGTCGGCCACGGTGGCGCGCAGGTAGGGGTAGACGATCTGCGGGCAGGCGATGGCGATGATCGGCTGCAGCTGGTCTTCCGGCACG
>CAIQIL010000708.1 GCA_903871865.1 uncultured Burkholderiales bacterium | reverse complement strand
GTCCGCCTGCTGCGCACCCTCGGCGCCGACTTCCAGCAGGCCCTCCGCCCCGATGCGCCCCAAGGCCGTCCCGGACTGCAGCAAGCCGACGAGGCCCTGGCGCACCTGGCCATGCAGCTGTCGGCCGTGACCGGCGCGCAGACCGACCGCATGACCCGCGACGCCGGCTGGCGCCTGCTCACCGTGGGCCGCCTCATCGAGCGCCTGGCGGGCTATGCCGGCTTCCTGCAGGCCTTCTGCACGCACGACGCGCTGGCCCAGGCCCAGGGCTACGACCAGCTGCTCGACCTCTTTGACAGCGCCATCACCTTCCGCGCCCGCTTCCAGCGCCGCCTGGAGCGGCCCGCCCTGCTGGCCCTGCTGGTGCTGGACGAGAACAACCCCCGCGCCCTGGCCTGCGTGCTGCGCCGCCTGCGCACCGAGCTGGGCAAGCTGCCCGAGCGCGGCAGCTCCCAGGCCGACCTGCTGGCCCTCTTGCCCCACCAGGGCGTGGGCAGCAACCTCGATGAACTCTGCGACCCGGCCCTGGGCCCCGAGCGCTTGCTGGCCCTGTGCGCCCGCCTGAGCGACGACAGCTGGCGCCTGTCCGACGAGGTGGCGCGCCTCTTCTTCGTCCACGCCGAGACCCACGATGCCATGGTGAGCGCATGAGCGAGTGCACGACCTCTCCTGCCGCCACCGCCCGCCTCAGCGTCGAACACGAAACCCACTACGACTACGACCACCCGGTCGAACAGGCCCAGCACATCGCCTGCCTGCGCCCCTTGAGCGATGCCGGCCAGCGCCTCCTGTCCTTCGAGATGGCCGTGCAGCCCACCCCGCAGCAGCACAGCACCCGCCGCGACAGCCACGGCAACAGCCGCGCCTACTTCGCCCTGCACGCCGCCCACCAGGCGCTGCGCGTGGTGGCCCGCAGCGAGGTGCAGGTCACGGCGCGCTACGAAGGCCTGGCCGAACACCTGGCCGCGCACCCCGGGCCCACCTGCGGCGAGGTCCGCGAGCGCCTGAGCTACCGCGCCAAAGCCCCGTTCGAGCCCGCCACCGAGTTCCTCTACGCCTCGCCCTACGTGCCCCTGCACCCCGAGCTGCGCGCCTACGGGGCCGAGTCCCTGGAGGACGACCGCCCCCTGGCCGAGGCCGCCATCGCGCTGATGCAGCGCATCCACGCCGACTTCACCTACGCGCCGGCCTCCACCGACATCTCCACGCCCATCCTCACCGTGCTGGAGGAGCGCCGCGGCGTCTGCCAGGACTTCGCCCACCTCATGCTGGGCTGCCTGCGCGCCTGCGGCCTGGCCGGGCGCTACGTCAGCGGCTACCTGCTGACCCGCCCGCCACCGGGCCAGGCCCCCTTGGTCGGCGCCGATGCCTCGCACGCCTGGGTCAGCGTCTGGGTGCCGGGCCTGGGCCTGCCCCTGGCCGATGACTGGCTCGACCTCGACCCCACCAACGACGCCGTGCCCGATGTCCACCATGTGCGCGTCGCCCACGGCCGGGACTTCGGCGACGTCACCCCTTTGCGCGGCGTCATCCGCGGTGGCGGGGACCACCGCCTCGCCGTGCGGGTCACCACGCGCCTGCTCTGAGCGGTGCGCCGTGCGCCCAGCGGCGCCCACGGCGCTCCCAGCGCCACCCGCCGCGCCACCCGCCGAGCAAAAAGCGCCACATGCGCCCCAAAAAGGGGCGACACTGCCACTGAAAGTGCCGCACGCCGCGCTGTGTGAGCCACGTGCTGGGTCGCTGCGGGCCATGCATGCCCCTTTGCGGGGCGTACCACGCGCTTTTCACGACAGGTGTGCCGCTTTCTGGGGCGCGCTTGTCGCCCAAAGCGCGGACGCTGGCCCGCTGCGACCCAGCGCATGCCCCTTTTCGGGGCGCGGTCGGCGCGTTCAGCGGCAAGCGCCACTTGTGCCAGGTCAAGCCCCTCGCCAAAAGGGCGGAGCGCGGTGCCTGCCGTTTGGCACCCGACGCTGGCAGGCCGACACTTGGCACGCTTAGTGCATTGGCATGGGCAACGCTGTTTTCCATCCCCCCACCAGGGCCCATCGATGAGATTCTTCGACGAGATGCACGCAGGCAGCGCCGACGCCGACCCGCAGGTGCGCGACCACTACCAGACCTACAGCCGATGGCTGCAGCGTCAGCCGGGCGAACTCATGGCCTCGCGCCGTGCGGAAGCCGAGATGATCTTCCGCCGTGTCGGGATCACCTTCGCGGTCTATGGCGACAAGGACGAGGACGGCTCGGGCACCGAGCGCCTCATCCCTTTCGACCTGATCCCGCGCATCATCCCCAGCCACGAGTGGAAGGAGATGGAGAAGGGTCTCAAGCAGCGCGTCACCGCGCTCAACATGTTCCTGAAGGACGTGTACCACGAGCAGGCCATCCTCAAGGCGGGCGTGATCCCGGCCGAGCCGGTGCTCAACAACGCCCAGTTCCGCCAGGAAATGGTCGGCCTCAAGGTGCCTGGCGACATCTACTCCATCATCGCGGGCATCGACATCGTGCGCGCCTGCAACCCCGATGGCAGCGGCACCTACTACGTGCTCGAAGACAACCTGCGCGTGCCCTCCGGCGTCAGCTACATGCTGGAGAACCGCAAGATGTCGATGCGGCTCTTCCCCGAGCTGTTCTCCGAGCACCGCGTGGCCCCGGTGGCGCACTACCCCGACCTGCTGCTCGACACCCTGCGCGCCATGGCGCCGGCCAACGTCAACGAGCCCACGGCCGTCGTGCTCACGCCGGGCCAGTACAACTCGGCCTACTTCGAGCACGCCTTCCTGGCGCAGCAAATGGGCATCGAGCTGGTGCAGGGCCAGGACCTCTTCGTCAAGGACGACTTCGT
>CAIQIL010000707.1 GCA_903871865.1 uncultured Burkholderiales bacterium | reverse complement strand
CCGCCCAGCAGCCTGAGAGCGAGCAAGAAAAGGAACTGCGCCGCAGCCTTGCCGAAGCACAGGCAACCATCAGCCAGCGCAACGCCGAGGTCATCGAGTTGCAGAAGCGCATCCACCGGAGCCAGCAGGCCACGCCTGAGCCGGTGAGGGAGCCCTTGGGCTATCAGCGAATCTTTGACGCCATCGGGGCGGCCACGAAAAGCCCAGCAAAGGGGATCGTGGAGATATCCGTCACCGACTTCACGCGGCAGATTGGCGGCAACATCTACACACACGCAGCGCAGCCAGCGCAGACAGACGCCGTGTGCAACAACGGCGATTGCTCATGGGGCGGCCCATTGTCCGAGTGCTGCATGCTGGGCGCCATTGGCCCGCTGTGTCCTGTGTGTCGAGAGACCGTGCAACTGTGCGGTGCAGCCCAGCCAGCAGCGCAGGCGGCGCAAGTGCCTGACATCGACTACCAAGCCCTCATCCAAGCGGCCTGGGGCGCGCACAAGTACCCGCAGGGCACCAAAGGGCGCGTCGCGCTCAAGCAGGGGGCCGAGTGGTTTCGAGGTTTGCTCACCGCTGCCCAGCAAGGAGACGAGCAGGCGAAGGGGGATCGGTGATGCAGGCTGTGTTCATGAAAGAGACTCTGCGCGAAAGCGTTGCCTCTGATGTCGTGACGCTCGCCGTCGTGTGCTTCTGCATCTGGTTCAGCCGTCACATGGGCGGTGGCATGTGGGAGTTTTTGTGCGTGTGCATGCTCATTTTCTGGTTGTCATGCCGCTTGCCATTTGAGTCTCAGCGCATTGTGAAGCTGCGCAGCAAAGCGGATGCGATCAAGTGGGCGAACAGCCTGCCAGACGATGAAGGAGCCGAGCATGACCGCTGACCACAACGAGGCGATGAGGCTGGCTGATGCTTTGGATCAACCAGGCGTGCGCTACGCCGCCGAAACCGAGGCACAAGCCAAGCTGCGCCGCATCAAGACTCAAGCAGAAGCCGCCGCCCTCCTGCGCAAGCAGGCCGAGCAAATCAAAGGTCTGTGGGATCAGCACCACCGCGACAGCGCCGAGCTTCGGGCACTGTGCGCAGCCTGTGATGCTGCAAAAGAGATTGCCCGCAAGCAGGCCGCAGAACTCGACACCCTGCGGGCTTGGAAGGCCAGGATCATCAAGGCGGCGGAAGAATCCCACGGACCCGATGCGATCCGCCTCAAGTTCAGCCTGAATAGAGTGGGCGAGGCAACGAACGTCTTTCCGAAGTGGCTCGATCAACGCTGGGTGTCATTCGTGTTCGCCGAGGATGACGCACACATTGGCCTCCACGCGCAGATCGACACCCTGCGGGCAGAGGTGGAGAGGCTGCGGGTGGATGGCGAGCGGATCGACTACCTGGAATACGAGGCCAACGAACTACGCACCCGAGAAACAGGAGAGGACGACTACGAATGGGTCGTGCGGTCAAACCACATGGATCAACCGCATGAGCGTGATGTTGCCAACGGCAAAACCATCCGCGCCGCCATCGACGCAGCACGAAAGGCCACGCCATGACACCGACCAGAGAGCAGGCATTCAACCAGTGGTTTTCCGAGCGCTACCCGGACACCACCAGCGTTTACAGCGAGTTCAAGGGCACGACTGTGCGCGACCTCATGCGCGAGGCCCACGCAGCAGGCCGAGAGCAAGGGCTGCGGGAGGCTGTGGCCGCATTGCAAGCCTTGCGCGCAAAAGTGGCCTCCCCGATCTTCGGGCAGGAGCGCCACGACATCGGGCACGCAGTCATTGACAACTGCGCCGCCGCAATCGAGCAACTGAGGGCCAAATGATGGACGACCACCACCGAGTAAGCCCACAAGGCAAAGCCATGGGCAAGAGCGCCTCACGGATGGCAGAGCTTGGACGCGCACGCCTTGCATCCCTAGGCCTTGATGGCGCACAAGCCCCGATGCTGCGCGCCGAGATGTGCAAAAGCTGTGCATGCCAGCCGGGGAGCGTGCCGAACGGCTGCCTGCAAACGCAACTCGACTTCCTCAAGTCGGTTCACGAGGGCACACCCTTCCGGTGCCACGCCCCGATGGACGGAAAGATGTGCGCAGGCTGGGTGCGTGCCCGCGCCGAGGTGGTGGCGAACCCACTCCCGCGCGACGTGGTGACGCTGCTGGACAAGTGGGAGTACACGCCGCCCGATGCGGCAGAGATTGGGGGGGAGTGATGAGCCGAGTTGAAGTGCATGTGCAGATCGGCCAATGGCCATCTAGCGACGACATCCGCATGTGTCTTGACCTTGACCCGATCCGGCGCGAAGCCCTGAGCCCGCTTGACTTCCCTGTGCATAGCTCTGGGATTTTTTCCACCCCGCATGATGTTGTTCGGCGCGTGATGCGAACACGCGAAGGCGTCGCCCGCGAGCTTACGGCAGCAATCATGAAGGCGCTGGGCGAGCGCGACACCCAAGACGGATACCCGAAGGAGCCCACCCCATGAGCCGCCGAGCCCACGCCCGCCAGGCCCACGAGGACGCCCGATGGCTTGGCTTTGCGCCAGACCCAGACGACGAACAGCGCACCGGAGACGCCAGCGACGGATGCGGCGACGGGGATGAGGACGAACAGGAGCAGTGAATGAGCCTGACCTTGAGCAAGGATGAACTCGCGCAGTTGACCGGCTACGAGCAGCCCAGCAAGCAACTGGCCGAGCTGCACCGCCGCGGGTTCGCGCGTGCCTACATCGGCCGCCATGGCCTGGTGCTGGAGCGCGCCCACTACGAAGCCGTCTGCCGCGGCGAAACCGAACGCAAGAAGCCCACGGTGCGCCCCCTGGTGCGCGCCACTGCCTGACATGCCCAAAGGCCCCGTCAAGGGAACCCAAATCAAGGGCTCCCGCTACTACCTCGTCGAAGCCCAGGGCGCCAAGCGCATCTGGCACC
Source organism: uncultured Burkholderiales bacterium (assembly GCA_903871865.1). GTDB lineage: Bacteria > Pseudomonadota > Gammaproteobacteria > Burkholderiales > Burkholderiaceae_C > Aquabacterium. Next base: position 3,055 of record CAIQIL010000707.1, on the reverse strand, counting down.
CGTTGAGCAAGGTCGGAGAAGGCCTGCCCGCGTTCTATCGCGCGCTGGCCGACCGCATGGCCACCATCGCCAACCCTGAGACGATGCCGGCCGCAGTCAGCAAGTGGTGCGTCGAGGTCATGGCCAAGCACGCCGACAAGACCCAGATCGACGAGCAGCGCCGCGCGAACGACATCGCCGCGGCCTTCCAAGACTTTGCCCCGCGTGAGGTCGAGACGCCCGACTGCTATGAGTTCCTGCAGCAGTTCGACGCCATGGCGCGCACCTACGACGCCTATCGTTCACAGCTTCGGTCGGTCTTCCGCTACTGCGAGCTGTGGGGCCTGCGCCCCGCTGGCTCCAACCCCGTCGATGCCATCCCGACCAAGGGCTACAAGCCCCGCAAGCGCTACGTCACCGACTCGCATCTGCGCCGCATCAAGGTGGCGGGCCTCTACGGTGACGACGGCCGCCTCAACCCGTCCGGCCTGGTGTTCTGCTGCGTGGTCGAGCTGCTGTACCTGACCGGCGCCGATGTGGGTGTGGTGGTGCGCATCCGCGAGCAGGCCGACCCAGGCGAGCCGGACGAACCGCACGTGTGCCCGGAGGGGATCATGCTGCGCCGCGACAAGACCGACGGCACCAGCCGCCCCGTCATCGTCGAATGGACGCCCAGGCTGCGCGCCGTGGTGGCCAGGCTGCAGGCCTTGAAGGTCGAGCGCATGGCAAAAAAGCGCATGGCGCAGCGCGTCGTGACCCCGTGGCTCATCACCAAGGTGGACGGCACGCCGATGAACTACGAGGCCTTTTCGAACGCTTGGCAGAAGGCCATGAAGCGGGCCACCAAGACCGGCAAAGTGCCACCGACCATGATCCGCGACTTGCGCGCGAAGGCGGCCACGGACAAGGAAGAAAGCCACGGCATGGGGGCGGCAAGCGACCTCATGGATCACACCACCCAGACCCAGACGGCGGCCTATGTCCGGCGCAAGAAGACGCGCCGCGTGGGTGCTGTGCGCTGATTTCCGTAAGAAGAAGCGGAAACCGTTAGAAAAAAGCGCCCTGACAGCCGAAGCCGAAAAGGCGCTTTCCCCAGGAGAAAAATGGTCGGGGCGGTGGGATTCGAACTCACGACCCTCTGCTCCCAAAGCAGATGCGCTACCAGGCTGCGCTACGCCCCGACGAAGTCAGCATTGTAGCCGCCAAAGCGGCCTGCCAGCGTCACCCTGAACAACACAAGCGTTCAAACGAGCTAGGGATGGCCCGGGCCGAGGGCAAAGGCCAGCATGTGCTCACCACAACGAAGCACCCCAGGAGGGCACATGCCGCACCGCATGAACGTCAAGCACACAGGTCTGCGCGTCGCACTGGCGGTCTGCCTGGGCCTGGCCAGCACGATGGGCGGCACCCCGGCATGGGGCGCCCGCAACCTGCCTGGCATCGGCGACCCCGGCAACGTCACCGTCTCCGGCATCTCGTCGGGCGCGGCCATGGCGGTGCAGTACGCGGTCGCCCACTCCCAAAGTGTCTCAGGCGTGGGGGCCATCGCAGGGCCCGGCTGGGGCTGTGCCCAGGGGCGGGTCTCTCAGGCCATCAACACCTGCATGTGCGTGCGGGAAACGCCAGCCGCCACCCTGCCGATGGCCCAACAGTTCGCATCGTCCGGTGCCATCGACCGGCTGATGTCGGGCAAGCCGCAAAGCCTGTCGCGCGCTTTCGTCTTCCACAGCCCCGACGACGCCACGGTCCAAGCCGCTTCGGGTGACGCCGGCATCGCCTTCCTGCGGGACTTCATCGGCCAGGCGCCCACGGTGGACCTTGGCAACGCCACCGACGGCAGCAACCACGCCGGGCACGGCATCCTCTCGCCCGATGGCAGCGACAGTTGCGCCGCCTCCCCGCGCGACAGCAGCTACGTGCGCCACTGCGGCCAGGAAGACAACGCCCGGGACGTGCTGCACGCCCTCTTCCCACAGCGCCCCATCGACGCCAGCCAGCGCATCGCCCAGATCCCCGAAGGCGACCTGCAGCCCTTCGACCAGACGCCGTTCATCGACGAGGTGACGGCAGCGAGCCCCTACATCGCACCCGACACGCTGTGGCTGTCCTTCTGGCCTTACCGCAGCGACCGCCGCGATCGGCTGGACATGGCCGCCACCGGCTACCTCTACGTGCCGCCCAGTTGCCGTGCCGCCGGTGCCCGCTGCGGCGTGCACGTCGCGCTGCACGGCTGCAAGCAGGATGTCAAAACCTTCGCGCGCACCACCGGCTACATCCACTGGGCTGAGCACTTCCGTGTGATCGTGGTCTATCCAGCGGTGCAGCAAGGCGACAACCCGGTGTCGGAAAGCTGCTCGGCGGGCACCGTGCCCAGCCTGGCCGATGCCGCCTGGATCCAGCCCAACCCCAATGGCTGCTGGGATTGGTGGGGCTACCTCGACGGCGCGGACCGCACCCGCTACCTGACCCGGGCCGCACCGCAGATGCAGGTGATCGAGCGCATCGTGCGGGCCTTGACCCGGTCGCACTGAGCGACACCCGCCGCTGGGTCAGCCGCCGATCTGCGCCCAGGTTTTCTCCAGCCGCTTGACGCTGACGGGCTGCGGCGTGCGCAGCTCCTGCGCGAACAGGCTGATGCGCAGCTCTTCCAGCAGCCAGCGGAACTCGTCCAGGCGCGCGTCGTGCGTGCCCTTGAGTTCGGCCAGGCGGCGGGTGTGGCGCTGGTCCAGCGGTTTGAGCTCGGCCAGGCGCTGGGCGTCACGCGCCGGGTCGCCCTTGAGCTTGTCCAGCCTCAGGGTGATGCCCTTGAGGTAGCGCGGGAAGTGCTGCAGCTGCGCATAAGGCGTGCTGGCCACGAAGCGCTTGGGCATGAGGCGCTGCAATTGCGCGGCGATGTCCTCGGCCACGTCCTTCGGCGGCTTGGCGTCCTTGAGCTTGCGCGTGGCAGCGGCGTACTCGGTCAGCACCGTGCCGGCCAGGCGGGCCACTTCCTGGGCGATCAGGTTCAGGCGGGTGCGGCCTTCCTCGACCCGGGCCTTGAAGCTGGCCGCATCGGTGGGCAGAGGGTCCGAGAGGT
>CAIQIL010000706.1 GCA_903871865.1 uncultured Burkholderiales bacterium | reverse complement strand
GCTGTAGCCCTGCTCGCGCAAGGACACGGCCAGACGGTCGCCAAAGAAGCCCAGCAGGGCCTCGGTCGGGCGCTCGATGAGCTCGCCGAAGGGCGCGGCCGCGGCGTCGAAGAGCTCGGGCAGCGCCAGCGGCAGGTTCTTCTCGATGAGGATGCGGATCACGCCCAAGGCGTGGCGGCGCAGCGCGAAGGGGTCGCGGTCGCCGGTGGGCAGTTGGCCGATGCCGAACAGGCCGACCAGGGTTTCGAGCTTGTCGGCCAGGGCCACGACGGTGCCGGTGTGGTTGCGCGGCAGCGCGTCACCCGCGAAGCGCGGCTTGTAGTGGTCTTCGATGGCGATGGCCACGCCATCGCGCAGGCCTTCGTGGCGGGCGTAGTAGCCGCCCATGATGCCCTGCAGCTCGGGGAACTCGCCGACCATGTCGGTCAACAGGTCGGTCTTGGCCAGCAGCGCGGCCTGCTGGGCCTTGCTGTCGAGCACGTCGAAGTGGTCCTTGTCATCGACCGTGAAGGGCAGCGTGGCCATGCGCAACTGGTTGACGATGGCATGCGCGATGGCGCGCACGCGCTCGGAACGCTCGCCCTGGGTGCCCAGCTTGTTGTGGTACACGACCTTGGCCAGACCTGGCACGCGGGACGCCAGCGTTTTCTTGCGGTCCTGGTCGAAGAAGAACTTGGCATCGGCCAGGCGCGGACGCACCACGCGCTCGTTGCCGCCGATGATGGCGCTCGCGTCAGACGGCGAGATGTTGCTCACCACCAGGAACTGGTGGGTCAGCTTGCCTTCGGTGTCCAGCAGCGGGAAGTACTTCTGGTTGGCCTTCATGGTCAGGATCAGGCACTCCTGGGGCACGGCCAGGAAGGCCTCCTCGAAGCGGCCGATCAGCACATTCGGGCGCTCCACCAGGGCGCAGACTTCGTCCAGCAAGGCCTCGTCCTCGATGGGCTTCAGGTGCTGCCCCGCACGGCCAGCGGCAGCCGCGAGCTGCGAGGCAATCTCGGCGCGGCGCTCGGCGAAGCTGGCGATCACGGCCCCCTCTTCGCGCAGCTGTGCGGCATAGCTGTCGGCATCGCGCAGCACCACCGGCGAGACCTTGGCCTCGAAGCGGTGGCCCTGGGTGTCGCGGCCAGCCTTCAGGCCCAGCGTGGCCACAGGCACGACCTGCTCACCGTGCAAGGCCACCAGGCCATGGGCCGGGCGCACGAAGTTGACGCTGGTCCAGCCCGGCTGGAAGCCTTCGCCCTCGCCTTCTTGCAGCTGGTAGGTCATCACCTTGGGGATGGGCAGCTTGGCCAGGGACTCTTCCAGGGCCTTTTGCAGGCCATCGGCCAGCGTGGCGCCGGGCTTGACGGTGTCTATGAACAAGGCCTCGGCCTTGCCGTCTGGCAGCTTCTTGAGCGAAGCCACCACCTCGGCGCCCAGGCCCAGCGAACCCAGCTTCTTGAGCAGCGCTGGCGTGGCCTGGCCCTCGGCGTTCAGGCCCACGCTCACAGGCATCAGCTTGTGCTGCACGGGCTGGTCGGCGGCCTTGTCGGCCACGGCGCTCACGTGCACGGCCAGGCGTCGCGGCGAGGCATAGGGCGTGACGGCGGCATCGGCTGCGGCCAGGCCCTGGGCCTTGAGGCTGTCGGCCAGCACGTTGGCGAAAGACTCGCCCAGCTTTTTCAGCGCCTTCGGGGGCAGCTCTTCAACGAACAGTTCAACCAGCAGGTTGGCGGTGCGGGACGTGGACATGCTTCAGGCCGCCTTCTTGTTGTTCAGTTGTTCGATCACTTCGTCGGCCCAGTCCTTCGGCGCCATGGGGAAGCCCAGGCGGGCTCGGCTGTCGAGGTAGGAGGCCGCCACAGCGCGCGCCAGGTTGCGGATGCGGCCAATGTAGCCGGCGCGTTCCGTCACGGAAATCGCGCCGCGGGCGTCCAGCAGGTTGAAGGTGTGCGCGGCCTTGAGGATCTGCTCGTAGGCCGGCAGGGCCAGTTGCTGCTGCATCAGGTACTGGGCCTGGGTTTCGTGGTTCGTGAAGGCGCCCAACAAGAACTCGACGTTGCTGTGCTCGAAGTTGTAGGTGGACTGCTCGACCTCGTTCTGGTGGAACACATCGCCGTACTTCACCCCCGGCGCATACACCAGGTCATAGACGCTCTCCACGCCTTGCAGGTACATGGCCAAGCGTTCCAGACCGTAGGTGATTTCGCCGGTGATGGGCTTGCAGTCGATGCCGCCGACCTGCTGGAAGTAGGTGAACTGCGTCACCTCCATGCCATTGAGCCAGACCTCCCAGCCCAGGCCCCAGGCGCCCAGTGTGGGGTTCTCCCAGTCGTCCTCGACAAAGCGGATGTCGTTCTTCTTCAGGTCGAAGCCCAGCGCGTCCAGGCTGCCCAGATACAGGTCCAGGATGTTCGAGGGCGCCGGCT
>CAIQIL010000705.1 GCA_903871865.1 uncultured Burkholderiales bacterium | reverse complement strand
CTGCAGGCCGAGGTAGTCGAAGTTCAGGTCGCGTTCGTACTTCAGCGCGGCACCCAGGCGGGCCAGGTCGAACTGAGCGAGCTTTTCGTCCAGCAGTTCGGCATCGATGCCCTTCTTGATGAAGCCGGGGAAGTAGTCGGCGTAACGCGTGGCCATATCTGCGTGCGTGACCTCGTCGCCCAGGATTTCGCGGCGGATGGTGTGCATCAGCAGGCGTGCGGTGGCGCGGGTGTAGGCCGGGTCGTGCTCGATGCGGGTGCGGGCGGCCAGGATGGCGGCCTTGTAGACCTCGTCGATGGCGACGCCGTCGTACAGGTTGCGCTGGGTCTCGGCGAAGATCGGGCCGGCTTGCACGTCGGCGCCCAGGCCTTCGCACGAGGTTTCGATCAGGGCTTGGAGGGCGGCGCTGTCCAGGGGCACGCGCTGGCCGCGGTCGATGACCGTCAGCGCCGGTGCGGCAACCTGCTGCTCGGTGGCCTGCTTGGCGCGCTCTTGCGTGCGGCGCTCGCGGTAGAGCACATAGGCGCGGGCGATTTCGTGGTGGCCACCGCGCATCAGGCCGAGTTCGACCTGGTCCTGGATGTCTTCGATGTGGAAGGTGCCGCCGCCCGGACGCGAGCGCAGCAGGCCGCGCACCACGGCTTCGGTCAGTCCGTCCACGGTTTCGCGCACGCTGGCCGAGGCCGCGCCTTGGGTGCCGTGCACGGCCAGGAAGGCCTTCATCAGCGCGACGGCGATCTTGCTGGGTTCGAACGAGACGACCGCACCGTTGCGTCGGATGATCTGGTAGGCGGCGTAGGCCGACTGGCGCGGTTGCTGGGCCGCATCGGAGGCGGCGCCAGTGAACGCAGATGGGTTGGACGACAGGGTGCTGGGCGTGGACGTTTGCATGGGATGGCCTTCCTGGAAAGCCAGCTTTCGCGCTGGGTGTTGACCCTGCGGAAACTGGCTGGGGTGCTGCCTGGGTGCGGGCTGGGGTTTGAGCTGAATTCGGGTTGTGCGAGGCGCCTGGGGTGGCCAGGCGCCAACAACTCAGAACACTATATCTGGTGTTCGGGTGGCTGTGAAGCACTACCCGTAGTGTCTGGAGGCGACTATAGCGTCCTTTTGGAGGGCGGCAAGCGCGCTCTGTCAAAAACTCGGGAAAGCGCTGATTCAGCTGCTGGAATCCAACAACGCGGAGGGCGGAAAACGCTCCGCTGGCCACCCTGTCAGGCGCGCCAGCAGAGGCCAGTCGAAGGCCTTGCCGGGGTCTTGCTTGCGGCCTGGCGCGATGTGCTCGTGTCCGACGGCCTGGGCAATCGGCCAGGCTTCGGCGAGGTCGTGCAGCAGGTGCGCCAGGGCCTCGTACTGCGCGGCCTCGAAGGGCGTGTGCTCCAACCCTTCAAGCTCGATGCCGACGCTGAAATCGTTGCAGTTGTCGCGGCCCTGCCAGTGCGAGCGGCCGGCATGCCAGGCGCGGTCCAGCACCGAGACGAACTGCAGCAACTGGCCGTTGCGCCGGATGACGAAATGCGCCGACACCTCGGCGCCGCGGATGAGGTCGAAATAGGGGTGGGCGTCCCAGTCGAGCGTGTTGGTGAACAGGCGCTCGATGTGGTCGCCACCGTATTGGCCCGGTGGCAGGCTGATGGCGTGCACCACGGCCAGGTCGATGGGGGCGCCGTCCGGGCGCGGCCCGACATTGGGCGAGGGCACGCGGATGGCTTGGGCGTGCCAGCCGCCGTGCCAGGCGTCGCCGTGCGACGGTGGCTGGGGCTCATTCGGCATCGGCATCTGGCTCGCAGCGCTCGCCGAGCAGCACGCCTTGTTCGGTGACCTGCACCCCCAGGCGTGCCATGCGGTAGCGCATCTGGCGCAGAGACAGCCCCAGGCTGGCGCCCGCGGCCGTGCGGTTGAGGCGGTGCTTTTCCAGCGCCTGCACGAGGATGTCGCGCTCGACCTCGTCGAGGTGCGACACGAGGTCGCGGGGCAGTGGGGCGTTCGGGGGGGGCGTTTCGGACGACGCGGTGTGGGGTGCCGCTGGTGGTGTGGCAGAGGCTGCCACCGTTGGGGATGCGGGTGCCTCAGGGGTGGGGGGCGTGTGCGCTGAGGCCTGGCCGGGCAGCCAGGCGCTGACGCCAAGGTCCTGAGGCTCCAGCGTGGGGTGGCCGCTCAGGGCCACGGCGCGGTGCAGCATGTTCTCCAGCTCGCGGACGTTGCCGGCAAAGCGCTGGTGCATCAGGGCGGACAGCGCATCGGTGCTCAAGGCCGGGGTGGTGGGCAGGCCCGACTCGGTGGCGATGCGCGCCAGGATGCGTTGGCAGAGGATGGGCAAATCTTCCAAGCGCTCGCGCAGCGGCGGCAAGCTGATCTGGATGACGTTGAGGCGGTAGTACAAGTCCTGGCGGAAGCGCTGGGCGGCGACTTCGGCCTGCAGGTCTTTGTGGGTGGCGCTGACGATGCGCACATCGACCGGCACCTCGGCCGTGGCGCCGACCGCGCGCACGCTGCGCTCCTGGATGGCGCGCAGCAGCTTGGACTGCATGGCCAGGGGCAGGTCGCCGATTTCATCGAGGAAGAGGGTGCCACCGTGGGCCGCCTGGAAGAAGCCTTCGCGGTCTTCGGCGGCGCCGGTGAACGCGCCTTTGCGGTAGCCGAAGAACTCGGCTTCCAGCAACTGCTCGGGGATGGCGCTGCAGTTCACGGCCACGAACGGGCGGGCGTGGCGGCTGCTGACGTCGTGGATGGCGCGAGCGACCAATTCTTTGCCGGTGCCCGATTCACCCCAGACCAGCACCGGGGCCATGCTGCGCGCGACCTTGTCGATCAGCACGCGGACGTCCTGCATGGCGCTGCTGTGGCCGGCGAGCTTGGCCAGGGCGCTGGGCGGCGTGTGTGCGGCGTCCTTGGCATGGGAGGGGCTGGCCGCCGCTGTGGCAGGCACTGGCATGCCCAGAGGCGCCGAGACGGGCTCGCGCACCATCAGGGCCTGGGCCTCCGCGTCGCGCAGGGCCGAGGCCACGACGGCGCGGAACTGTTTGAGGTCCACCGGCTTGGTGAGGTAGTCGTAGGCGCCTGCCTTGAGGGCGCTCACCGCGTTCTCGGCCGAGCCGTAGGCGGTGATGACGATGGTCTTTTCGGTGCGGCCAGCGGCTTCCAGGCGCTGCAGCAGGTCCAGACCGGTGCCGTCGGGCATGCGCATGTCGGTGATGAGCACGCTGTAGCTGCGCTCCTGCAGCAGCTGCCAGGCGTCTTCGACGCAGGCAGCGGTTTCCAGGTCGTAGCCTTCGCGCAGCAGGGTCAGCTCATACAGCGTGCGCAGATCGGGCTCGTCGTCAACGACCAGCAGGCGGTGGGCGGTGGGGGAGGTCATGGGGCGTAGGCGGCAGCTCCTGTCTGCTCCACGGGCATCGTCAGGAAGAACTCGTTGCGGTGGCGCACGCTGGGCGGGTGCTGGCGGTAGTCGATGCTGGCGCCATGGCGCTCGCACAGCTCACGGCAAATATACAGGCCCAGCCCGGTGCCGCGGCTGCTCGTGGAGAAGAAGGGCTCGAACAGGGCCCGCTCGGTGTCGGCCGACATGGCTTCGCCGTCGTTGGCCACGGACAGCATCAGCACGCCGCCAGCTGCGCCACCCGGCAGCCAGCGCAGGGTGACGAGGAGGGCGCCTGGCTGGCCCGACTGGTAGCGCAAGGCGTTGTCCAGCAGGTTGACGAGCACGCGCTGCAGGTGCTCGGGTTCGAAGCGCACTTTGGGCGAGGTCGGTGCGCGGGGCACGCCGCCGAGGTCGATGTCCAGCAGGCTGTCCTCGCCGGCATGCAGGCCCTGGGCCGAGCGCCATTCGTTGCAGATGGCCATGACCGCTTCCACCGGGTCGATGACGGGTGCGGGTGGGCGCAGGCCGGGCGCGACGGCCAGGATGTCGTCGACGATGTGCTTGAGGCGTGCGACGTTGTCGCTGACCATCTGGGTCAGGCGCGCCTGCGCGGGGTGGGCGTCGGGCTGGGTGGCATCTTCGGCCATCAGGGCATTGGCCTGGGCGATGGCCGCCAGCGGGTTGCGGATTTCGTGCGCGATGCCGGCCGACATGCGGCCCATGGCCGCTAGTTTGTCCTGGCGCTGGCGGGCCCGCACGGTGCGCAGGTCTTCGAGCAGCATCACG
>CAIQIL010000704.1 GCA_903871865.1 uncultured Burkholderiales bacterium | reverse complement strand
TAACAGCACGCTGACGCCGGCAAAACCCACCAGACCCGCCACGCCACCGCTGACCATGGCCATCAATTGCTTGTGGCCTGCGCTGATGAAGGGCTCGTACAAGAAATGCGGTGTCAGCATGCCGATGCTGTGGCCAAAGAACAGAAACAACACCCCCACATGGAACAGATTGCTGCCCAGGCGCAGTTGGCCGGCCTTGAGCAACTGCGAGGTCGAGCCCACCACGTCGGCCTGGGCCACGACGCTTTCGGGCGACTCGGGGTGCACCAGCACGAGGGCGTTCGGGTGGTCCTTTTTGAGCAGGTCCAGCTCCAGGCCCTTGAACTCGTCGTGGACGATGCAGGCGCCGTTCCACATCAGCATGTCGGCGCCGGTTTCCTTCTGGATGTAGCGGCCCAGGTGGCGGTCAGGCGCCCACAGGATTTTCTCGCCCTGGTCCTTCAGGTGCTGGACGATGGCCAGCGCGCAGGAGCTGGTGACCATCCAGTCGGCGCGGGCCTTCACGGCCGCGCTGGTGTTGGCATAGACGACGACCTTGCGGTCGGGGTGGGCGTCGCAGAACTGGGTGAAGTCGTCGGCCGGGCAGCCCAGGTCGAGCGAGCAGGTCGCGTCCAGGTCGGGCATCAGCACCGTCTTGTCGGGCGAGAGGATCTTGGCCGACTCGCCCATGAACTTCACGCCGGCGACGATCAGCGTTTGCGCGGCATGGTCGCGGCCGAAGCGGGCCATCTCCAGCGAGTCGGAAACGCAGCCGCCGGTTGCCATGGCCAGGTCCTGCAGGTCGCCGTCGACGTAGTAGTGGGCGACCAGCACGGCGTTGCGGGCCTGGAGCAGCTCGGCGATGCGCGCCTTGGTGGCGGCCTTGGCGCTGGGGCTCAGGGGCGCGGGCACGCGGGCCCAGGCGTGGGCGGTGCAGGTGGCGCCGCTGGCGTCTTGCAGGTCGTAGTCGTAGCTGACGGAGGAGGGGGTGCCGGTGGAGGTGTTCATGGCGCTCGCGGTGGGGTCCGAAGGCTCAGGGTGGGGTGCATGGTCAAGGCAATGGGGGCGCGTGTGGCCTGCGCTGGCGTGGCGCGGGGGGCTGGCCCCGCTGCAGCCGTTGGCGGTCCAGCCAGACTACCAGTTCGCAGGACAACCACACCGCGTAGAAGGCAAAGACGATGTCGCTGAGGAAGTGCCCGCCTTGCATGATGCGACCGGCACCGATGGCGCTGCCTGCCATCAGGCCGACGATGAGCCAGCGCCGGCGTGCGGCCGGGCGGCAGGTCAGGCCCAGGGCCATGAGGGCAAAGCCGGTGGCGGCATGGCTGCTGACGAAGCTGCGGTGGCTCTCGGGGGTGTCACCGGGTGCGAAGGGGCCGTGGTAGGGCTCGGGGCCGCCAAAGGGCACGGTCTGCACCGGTCGGGGGCGACCCACGGTGTTTTTTAGCACGCCTTCGATGAGCAGGCCAGGGCCCAGCAGCGCTGCGCACACGAAGACGGTGGACAGGTGGCGCCACGGGCCGCGGCAACGCTGGGCCGCCTCGGGCTTGCCGGCCGAGGCCAGCGCGCGGGCCAGCCAGGGCGCGAGCAGGGCGTGCAACAGCATGGCCAGGAAAAGCGCCCGCCCGACGATGGGCGTCCAGTTGTAGAGCGCCAGCACGACGGGGTCTTTCGCCCGGAAGAAACCGAGGTCCAGGTCGAAGTAGCGCGCCGAGACCAGCAGGTCCAGGCCGGGGAACTTGGAGAACACGGCCAGGGCGAAGAACAGGCCGGCCCAGACCAGGCGGCTGTCGATGCTGGCTGCGGTGTCGGCGCCGTCGGGAGTTTCGGGCGTGTCAGGCATGTCAGACGCGGCGCGGGGGGCGTTCATGGCGTGCGGCGATGGGTCAGGGCGTCAGCATGGCCGGCGCCTGTGGGTTCGCGTGGCCGCCGCTTTGCTCCGTGTAGGACTGCTGTGTGTAGCCCAGGAAGCCGCGCAGGAAGAAGAGGTGCAATTCGATCTTGCGGTCCGAGGACACCGGCACCACGGTGGATTTCAGGTGCCGCACGATGGCAAAGCGCTGGGTGATGGCGTCCGGCTGGGGTGAGTTGCTGATCAGCAGCACGTCGGGGCCGACACGGTCCGGCAGGCTCTGCGTCAACTCGTAGTGGTTGTTGCGCGTGCCCTTGGGATTCCAGAACAGCGTTTTCACGCCGTGGCTGCGCCAGTTGTAGGCGGCCTGCGTGACGAGCAGGCGCTGGTCGGCCAGCACGGGCAGGCCTGCCACCACGGGGTCGTCCAGGGCCGGGGCCAGGTCGGCGAAAGCTTCCTGCCAACCGCGCATGCGCCACATGGCGTCGAACTGGTGGGGCAAAGGCGCCGTGGCCAGGTCATGTGCGTGCATGACCAGCGCGGTCAGCAGCAGGTTGCCTCCCAGCACGATGGCCAGCCAGCGGTGCGGGCGCGGCGCGGCCAGCGGGATCAGCGGGGGGCTCAGCAGCGTGGCCACCAGCAGCGTCAGGCCGACCATGGCGGGCGCGGCCCAGTTCAGGTTGGCATCGGCGTAGAGCGCCTGGCCCAGCGCCAGCGTCAGCAGTGGCAGGCTCATGGCCCAGAGGTAGCGGTGGCTGGACACCGACGCGAGGTAGTAGGCCGAGGTCCGCGCCACGGGCCGTCCGGTGGCGTCCACCACGCTCGAGGGCATCGTCGAGTTCGCCCACTGGCTGGGCGGCATCATCTGGCTGCTGGCGGCCCACTGGCTGCGCGGTGCCGTCGCCGCCTGGCCGGCTTGTTGCCGACGGCGCCATGCCAGCCACAGGCCGGCCACGACAACGACCGGGCCCAGCATCAGCAACTGCCCACCGGCAAACTCCAGGGCGGAAAGCAGCCCGCCGTTGCGTCCGGACTTCGTGGTCAACTCGGCCGTGTGCTGCAGGGTCGGGAAGCCGTGGTGCGCGTTCCACCACAGGTTGGGCGACAGGATCAACAGCGCCAGCGCCATGGCCACCCAGGGCCCCGGTCGCAGCAAGCCGCGGCGCGGGCCGTGCACGGCCCACAGTGTCCACAGCGCCGTCAGTGCGAACGCCGCCATCGTGTACTTGCTCATCAGGCCCAGGCCGCAGGCCAGGCCCAGACCGACCCAGCAAGACATGCGGTTGGTGACCTGGGCACGCCACAGCATCCAGCCAGCGACGGTCCAGCACAGCAGCAAAGGCGCGTCGGTGCTGGCGAACAGGCCCAGCGCGCCCACCATGGGCAGGGTCAGGAAAAGGGCGCCCGCCACGATGCCGGTTCGCACGCCGCTGCTGGTCGGCCACAAGGCGCGCGCGAAGCCGACCATCACCAGCGCCGTGACCGGGTAGAGCAGCATGGTCATCAGCTTCACGCCGACCACGCTGGAGCCGAACAGCTTCGTGCTCAGCCAGATCAGGCCCGCGATCATCGGCGGCTTGGAGTAATAGCCCCAGGCCAGGTGGCGCGACCAGTCCCAGTACTGGGCCTCATCGAAGAACAGCGAGATGCCGCTGTGCCGGATCAACCACACCCGGTAGGCCAGCAACACCAGGGCGAAGGCCAGCAGCATCCACAGGCGCGGCCCCCAGATCTGCGGCCAGCGCTGGCCCGCAGGCTTGCGCGCCGCTTGGCTTTGGGCTGAGGGCGATGACGCCGGTGTGGGGGCGGTGGAGCGCTCGTTCATGGTCGGGTCAGGTGCGGCAAGGGCCGCTCAGTGTGTCTGGTGCCAGGCCGATTCTGCCGACAGCTGCGGGCCCTGGGTGGTGTGGTACGGCGCCACATCGCCTCGGTCGTAGTAGATGCGGATGAGCAGCTCGGCCAGCACACCGGTGGTCAGGAACTGCAGGCCACCGAGCACGCAGAAGAAGCCCAACCACAGCAGCGGGCGCCCGCCGATCTGCTCACCGAACATCTTCAGCACCGCCAGGTAACTCAGGATGGCGCCACCCAGCAGGCCCACGCCCAAGCCCAGGCCGCCGAAAAAGTGCCCCGGACGGCCCGAAAAGCGCAAGAAGAAGTTGACGGCCAGCAGGTCGAGCACCACGCGCAGCGTGCGCGAGATGCCGTACTTCGACTCGCCGCGGGTGCGCGCATGGTGGCTCACCGGCTCTTCGGCCATGCGGGCCGGCGAGGTCACGGTGGCCATCCAGGCCGGGATGAAGCGGTGCATTTCGCCGTACAGGCTCACGCGCTTGAGCACGGTGGCGCGGTAGGCCTTCAGGCTGCAGCCCAGGTCCTGGAACTCCAGTTGCGTGATCTTGCGGATGAGGCGGTTGGCGATGCGCGATGGCACTTTGCGCAGCCACAGGCCGTCCTGGCGGTTCTGGCGCCAGCCAGCGACCAGGTCGAGGTCTTCGCGCAGCAGGCGGGCCACCAGCTTGGGGATGTCTTTCGGGTCGTTCTGCAGGTCCCCGTCCAGCGTCACGATGACGTCACCGCGCGCCGCGTCGATGCCGGCCTGCATGGCCGCCGTCTGGCGGAAGTTGCGCCACAGGTGGATGGGGCGCACGTGCGGGCCGCGCAGGCGCGCTTGTTCGTCCAGGGCCTGTTGCGTGCCATCGCGGCTGCCGTCGTTGACGATCAGCAACTCCCAGGGGAAGGGGTAGTCGGCCAAGGCCTCGTGCACGGCGGTGACGAAGGGCTCGACGTTCTCCACCTCGTTGTACATGGGCACGACGATGGACAGGCGGTGATCTGGCACCGGCCCTTGGGCCGGGGATGTGTTCGCGACGGTGTTCATGACTTCTCTTTCTTGTCGGATGCGGCTCAGGTGCCGGAGCGCAGCGGGGCATCGGGCGCTTGGGGCGCACTGCGGCTGAGCCACAGCGCCACCAGGCCGGCCAGCACGGCGCACAGCAGGAAACACAGGTGCAGCGCCAGGGCCGCGCTGATGGCTTGGGACAGGGCTGGGTTGGCTGCGCTCGTTGCGCCCGGCAAGCCACTGGCCATGCCCACCCACACCCCTGCTTCGTAGGTGCCAAAGCCCGCGGGGCCTTGCAGGGGCACGATGGCCGCCACTTCTCCCCCCACAGCACCGGCCCAGGCGTGGATGAAGCCCGCG
>CAIQIL010000703.1 GCA_903871865.1 uncultured Burkholderiales bacterium | reverse complement strand
GAGCCCAAGGCGGAGGACATGTTCGACATCGGCTGCGTCTCCAGCATCCTGCAGATGCTGAAGTTGCCCGACGGTACCGTGAAGGTGCTGGTCGAAGGCGTGCAGCGCGCCAACACCCAGTCCATCGACGACAGCGGTGAGTTCTTCACCTCGGTGGCCGTGCCCGTGCAGCCCGAAGGCGACATCACGCCCGAAGTCGAAGCTTTGCGCCGCGCCGTGACGCAGCAGTTCGACCAGTACGTCAAGCTCAACAAGAAGATCCCGCCCGAGATCCTCACCTCGATCTCCGGCATCGACGACGCTGGCCGTCTGGCCGACACCATCGCCGCCCACCTGCCGCTCAAGCTCGAAGCCAAACAGGCCGTGCTGGACCTGTTCTCGGTCTCGGCCCGCCTGGAAAAGCTGCTCGAGTTGCTGGAGCACGAAGTCGACATCCTGCAGGTTGAAAAGCGCATCCGTGGCCGCGTCAAGCGCCAGATGGAGAAGTCGCAGCGCGAGTACTACCTCAACGAGCAGGTCAAGGCCATCCAGAAGGAGCTCGGCGAAGGCGAGGAGGGCGCTGACCTCGAAGAAATCGCCAAGAAGATCGAATCGGCCCGCATGCCCAAAGAGGCGCGCAAGAAGGTCGATGCCGAGTTCAAGAAGCTCAAGCTGATGTCGCCCATGTCGGCCGAAGCCACGGTGGTGCGCAACTACATCGAGACCCTGGTCAACCTGCCCTGGAGCAAGAAGTCCAAGGTCAAGCACGACCTGGCCCTGGCCGAGGAAGTGCTCAACGAAGAGCACTACGGCCTCGACAAAGTCAAGGAACGCATCCTTGAGTACCTTGCTGTCCAGCAACGCGTGGACAAGGTCAAGGCGCCCATCCTGTGCCTGGTCGGCCCTCCTGGCGTCGGCAAGACCTCGCTGGGCCAGTCGATCGCCCGCGCCACCGGACGCAAGTTCGTGCGCATGGCCTTGGGCGGCGTGCGCGACGAAGCCGAGATCCGTGGCCACCGCCGCACCTACATCGGCTCCATGCCGGGCAAGGTGTTGCAGAGCCTGAGCAAGGTTGGCGTGCGCAACCCGTTGTTCCTGCTGGACGAGATCGACAAGCTGGGCATGGATTTCCGCGGCGACCCGTCCTCGGCGCTGCTGGAAGTGCTTGACCCTGAGCAAAACCACACCTTCGGTGACCACTACATCGAGGTCGATTTCGACCTGTCCGATGTGATGTTCGTGGCCACGTCGAACTCGCTGAACATCCCACCGGCGCTGCTGGACCGGATGGAAGTGATCCGTCTGGCCGGCTACACCGAAGACGAGAAGGTGCACATCGTCCAGACCTACTTGCTGCCCAAGCAGATCAAGAACAACGGCGTCAAGGACGGTGAGCTGGAAATCGCTGAAAGCGCCATCCGCGGCATCATCCGTTACTACACCCGCGAGGCCGGCGTGCGCTCGCTGGAACGCGAAGTCTCCAAGATCTGCCGCAAGACGATCAAGGGCATCGCGCTCAAGCAGTTCACCGACAAGGTCGTGGTGACCGACGAGAACCTCAATGACTTCCTGGGCGTGCGCAAGTACAGCTACGGCGAAGCCACCAAGGAAAACCAGGTCGGTCAGGTCGTGGGCTTGGCGTGGACGGAAGTGGGCGGCGACCTGCTGACCATCGAAGCCGCGGTCATGCCGGGCAAGGGCAACATCATCCGCACCGGTCAGCTGGGCGACGTGATGAAGGAATCGGTCGAAGCGGCCCGTTCGGTGGTGCGTTCGCGCGCACGCCGGCTGGGCATCACCGACGACATGTTCGAGAAGCGCGACATCCACATCCACGTGCCCGATGGCGCGACGCCAAGGACGGCCCCAGCGCGGGTGCGGCCATGACGACGGCCTTCGTGTCGGCGTTGACGGGCATCCCGGTGCGTGCGGACGTGGCCATGACGGGCGAGATCACGCTGCGCGGCGAGGTCACGGCCATCGGTGGCCTGAAGGAGAAGTTGCTGGCGGCCCACCGCGGCGGCATCAAGACGGTGCTGATCCCGGAAGAGAACGTCAAGGACCTCGCCGAGATCCCCGAGAACGTGAAGGGCCAGATCGAGATCGTGCCGGTCAAGTGGATCGACAAGGTGCTCGAAGTGGCGCTGGAGCGTCAGCCGCAGGCTTTGCCCGATGAGGAGCCCAAGGTCGAGGCCAAGCCGGATGCGGCCGCCTCCACGCCAGCCGCTGGCACAGGCCCTGTCGAGTTGCTCAAGCACTGAGGCAGAGCTTGGTTTTGACAGTGTGGCCAAACGACTTCAAGCATGATGCGTTTGGACCACACCGCCAAAAATAATGCGCGGCACTTGACCTGATGCTCAAAAACGATGTACAGTTCAAGTCTTCGCTGAGCACTGCACCAAACAGTGCTGAACAAACAGTGAAGGCGATGCGGGATTAGCTCAGTTGGTAGAGCGATACCTTGCCAAGGTATAGGTCGAGAGTTCG
>CAIQIL010000702.1 GCA_903871865.1 uncultured Burkholderiales bacterium | reverse complement strand
CGCCATGCACTTGATGGGCGCCAGCTCCATCATGGGCTCCATCAACATCATCGTCACCATCCTCAACATGCGCGCCCCCGGCATGACGCTGATGAAGATTCCGATGTTCGTGTGGACCTGGCTCATCACCTCCTACCTGCTGATCTCCGTGCCCACGGGCGTGAAGGTCTTCAACTGGATCGCGACCATGTGGAGGGGCTCGATGACCTTCGAGAGCCCCATGCTGTGGGCCGTGGGCTTCATCTTCGTGTTCACCATGGGTGGATTCACGGGCCTGATCCTGTCGGTGGCGCCCATCGACATCCAGCTGCAAGACACCTACTACGTGGTGGCCCACTTTCACTATGTGCTGGTGGCCGGCTCGCTGTTCGCCCTGTTCGCGGCCTTCTATTACTGGGCCCCGAAATGGACGGGCGTGATGGTGCCCGAGTGGAAGGGCAAGCTGCACTTCTGGTGGTCGCTGATCGCGTTCAACGTGACCTTCTTCCCCATGCACTTCCTCGGTCTGGCGGGCATGCCGCGCCGTTATGCCGACTACCCCATGCAGTTCGCCGACTTCAACGCGATCGCCTCGGTGGGTGCCTTCTTCTTCGGCTTCGCGCAGGTGTATTTCATCTTCGTGGTGCTGATCCCGGCCATGCGTGGCAAGGGTGAGCCGGCCCCGGCCAAGCCCTGGGATGGCGCCGAGGGCCTGGAGTGGGAAGTGCCTTCGCCCGCGCCCTTCCACACCTTCGAGACACCTCCGAAGCTGGACGCCACCGCGACCCGCGTGATCGGTTGAGCTGCATGAGCCAAGGAATGAACACCATGAACGACGTGCCAGCCGATCCGGTGGACCGCCGCCGCAACCTGCGCCTGGCCCTGGTGCTGGCCTCGGTGGCCGCCACCTTCTTCATCGGTTTTGTCGTGAAGATGATCTTGCTGGGCAAGGGCTGAAGGCCGCGATGGCATCGGTGTCCAAACTCCCTGCAGCGCTGCTGCGACTGCGCCAGGCCAACCTGAACATGGTGGGCAAGCTCACCGTGGTCACGGCCGTGATGTTCGGCTTCGGTTACGCGATGGTGCCGATGTACAAGCACATCTGCGAAGCGCTGGGCATCAATGTGCTGTCCCTCACCGAGCAGCAGGTGCCGGGTGCCGCTGGCCGTGCGCGCAACACGCAGGTGGACCTGACCCGCACCATCACCGTGGAGTTCGATGCCAACGCGCGCGGCCCCTGGGACTTCAAGCCCGAGATGCGCACCGTGCGCGTGCACCCGGGCGAGGTCACCACCGTGGTTTACGAATTCCACAACCGCCAGTCGCGCACCATGGCGGCCCAGGCGATTCCCAGCTACGCGCCCAAGCAGGCCACGGCGCATTTCAACAAGCTGGAGTGTTTCTGTTTCACCGAGCACACGCTGGCGCCTGGCGAGACCAAGCGCTGGCCTGTGGTGTTCGTGATCGACCCCAAGCTGCCCAAGGATGTGCAGACCATCACCTTGTCCTACACCTTCTTCGAGGTGGGCGGCAAGGTGCCGGCGGCGCCAGGTGGCTCGGTGTGAGCGAGGTGAAGGTGCAAGGGCCATGAGCAAGGATTTGAGGCAAGCGGCCCAGCGCAAGGGCTCTTTCCTGCAGACGCTCAAGGCCGTTGCCTGGTCTTTTTTCGGGGTGCGCAAGGCCTCGGGTTACGAAGAGGATGTGGCCAAGATCAACCCGGTCCACGTGATCATCGCCGGCATCCTCGCCGGTCTGGTGTTCGTGCTGGGGCTGGTCTGGCTGGTGCAGTGGATCGTGGGCAGCGGCGCGGCCGCGTCCGCCGTCTGCGCCATGTGTGAATCAGGTGTGAGACAGCTCTGAGGAGATCAAGATGTCGTCAGCGGTGAGCAAGGGCCACGCGCCCTACTACTACGTGCCAGGTCCGTCCCGCCACCCCGCGATGGCGGCGGTTGGCTTGTTTTTCGTGATCCTCGGGGCAGGGCAGTGGGTCAATGGCGTCTCATGGGCGCCGTTCGCCTTCGCCTTCGGCCTGGTGTGGTGGCTGGTGGTGCTCAAGCAGT
>CAIQIL010000701.1 GCA_903871865.1 uncultured Burkholderiales bacterium | reverse complement strand
GGCAGGTTTTGCTTGATCCAGCGCGTGGCCTCGATGAAGTCCACGGCGTAGTTGTCGTGCTCCTCGATGCCGGTGGCGATGGCGAAGATGTTCGGGTCGAAGACGATGTCTTCCGGCGGGAAGCCGACCTCGTCGACCAGGATGCGGTAAGCGCGCTCGCAGATCTCTTTCTTGCGCGCGAAGGTGTCGGCCTGGCCTTGCTCGTCGAAGGCCATGACCACGGCCGCCGCGCCATAGCGCTTGACCAGCTTGGCCTGATGGACGAAGTTCTCGACGCCTTCCTTCAGCGAGATCGAGTTGACGATGCCCTTGCCCTGCACGCACTTCAGGCCCGCCTCGATCACGTCCCATTTGGACGAGTCGATCATGATGGGCACGCGCGCGATTTCCGGCTCACCCGCGATCAGGTTCAGGAAGCGCACCATGGCGGCCTTGCTGTCCAGCATGGCCTCGTCCATGTTGATGTCGATGACCTGGGCGCCGTTTTCCACCTGCTGGCGGGCCACGGACAGCGCGTCCTCGAAACGCCCCTCCAGGATCATCCGCGCGAAGGCCTTCGAGCCCGTCACGTTGGTGCGCTCACCGACGTTGACGAACAGCGAGCCTTGCCCGATGAGCACGGGCTCCAGCCCCGACAAGCGCATGGGCGGCGGGGCGACGCCGGGCGTGCCGGTGGACAGGGGGGCGGTGGAGGCGGCAGATGCGGGAAGGGTCATCCCGCCATTTTAAGTGGCATGCCACCGACCGACGCAGCAGCGTTCAGGTCGGCGTCCTGCTTTTGTCAGGCCTTGAGCAGCGCGTAGAGCTCGTCCTTGAGGGCCACGCGGCGCAGCTTCTTGGCTTCGAAGTCCGCGGCGGAGCTGTGCTCGATGCCCGTTTCCAGGCGCACGATGGCTTTGTCGAGGTCTTCGTATTCGCGCTCCAGACGGGCGAAATGCGCGTCGCTGGTCTTCAGGGCGTGGATCTTGTCCTTGAGTTCGGGGAAGTCTTTGGCGAGGGGATGGTGGTCGAGGGTCATGGGGCGCCTTGCGTGTCGCTCTGGGTGGTTCAGGCCTTCATGTTCGCCGCGACCCGGTTGGCCAGACTTGCGTCACATCAAGGATGAGGGTGTTGCCCCAGGAAGAAACCTTCGATGTCGAAGCTGCTGCTGTGGCCGATCTGCTCGCGGTGCTGGGTGAGCCACAGGCTGGCGGCGCGGTGGCCCAGTTGGTGCAGCGTCTGCAGGAACGCCCAGTCGGTGTTGAACTTGCTGGACGCGTTGAACTCGGCCATGCCCTCATCGTCGGCGACCATGTGCATGTGCAGGTTCTTGTAGCGGCCGGGGTCGAGCTTGTCTTCCTTGAGCAGGCGCTTGACGAAGGCGATGGCGCGCATCTCGCCGATCAGGCTGGCGTTGAAGGTGATTTCGCTGAGCCGGTCGATGATGTCGATGCTGCGCGTCGGGTTGTCCTCGCGCTGCAGGGGGTTGAGGCGCACCAGCAGCAGGTCGCTGTTGGGCGTGTTGTAGATCAGCGGGAACAGCGCCGGGTTGCCGGTGTAGCCGCCGTCCCAGAAGTGCTCGCCGTCGATTTCCACCGCCTGGAAGGCAAAGGGCAGGCAGGCCGATGCCAGCAGCGCGTCCAGGGTGAGCTGCTCGGCGCTGAACACGCGCGCCTGGCCGGTGCGCACCGAGGTGGCCGTCACGAACAGCGGGATGCCGCAGTGCGCGCAGCCGGTGTGCAGGGCTTCGACGTCCACGTGTCGCACCAGGATGTCGCGCAGCGGGTTGAGGTTCAGCGGGTTGAACTCGTAGGGGCTGAAGGCCCGCGTGAACATGTTCAGCCACTGGTAAGCCGGAAACTGGTCGAAATTGAACTGGCTCTTGAGCTGGCCGTCGGCCTGCAGCGTCATGGGCGACACCAGGGGGCCGTGCTGGCTGACGTCCTGCCAGAAGTCGTGCAGGGCTTTTTGCGCGTGCTTGCGAGCCCGTCGGATGGCATCGTCTGCGGCGCCTTCTGTCGCACCCCCTGGCTTGCCCGCTGTGGTGTGCTTCGAGGCGCTGCTTTGGAAGCCCGTCACGTACCCCGACAGCGCCACCGCCCCGTTGAGTGCGCCTGCGCTGGTGCCCGAGATGGCGCCGATGTCCAGGCCGTCCTCGTCCAGTAGCCGGTCCAGCACGCCCCAGGTGAACGCCCCGTGGGAGCCACCGCCTTGCAGCGCGAGGTTGACGCGGGGCCGGGGGATGGCAGCGGGAGGGTGGGGGCGGACTGAGCTCATCGGATCAGTCTAAAGCAGCGACCCTGCCGGTGCGTGACAACAGACACCCCCTCAAGAGGGATAAAAAAATCAGCGCAAGGCACTGTACAGATATCCAGTCTTTGCCATAATGCAGCCAACACAGCCCGACAGGCAGACAGGCGAAAAGCCGTTTGTGACTGCACCCCGCATCAACAGGCCCAGTGCCGGAGACCCCATGGAAGCCACTGCGAAGTCCAACCTCAACACCGAAAAAGCCAAGGCCCTGCAGGCCGCATTGGCCCAGATTGAAAAGCAGTTCGGCAAGGGCTCCATCATGCGCCTGGGCGAAGGCGAGGTGATCGAAGACATCCAGGTCGTTTCCACCGGCTCCCTGGGCCTGGACATCGCGCTGGGCGTCGGTGGCCTGCCGCGTGGGCGCGTCATCGAAATCTACGGCCCCGAGTCGTCCGGCAAGACCACGCTGACACTGCAAGTCGTCTCCGAAATGCAGAAGCTGGGCGGTGTCTGTGCCTTCATCGACGCCGAGCACGCTCTGGACGCCCAGTACGCCCAGAAGCTGGGCGTCAACCTGCAAGACCTGCTGATTTCCCAGCCCGACACCGGCGAGCAGGCCCTGGAAATCGTCGATGCCCTGGTGCGTTCCGGCTCGGTGGACCTGATCGTCGTGGACTCCGTGGCCGCGCTGACGCCCAAGGCCGAACTCGAAGGCGAACTGGGCGACGCGCTGCCTGGCCTGCAGGCCCGTCTGATGAGCCAAGCCTTGCGCAAGCTGACGGCCAACATCAAGAAGACGAACTGCACCGTCATCTTCATCAACCAGATCCGCATGAAGATCGGCGTCATGTTCGGCAGCCCAGAAACCACCACCGGTGGCAACGCGCTGAAGTTCTACGCGTCTGTGCGCCTGGACATCCGCCGCACCGGCTCCATCAAGCGCGGCGAAGAGATCGTGGGCAACGAAACCAAGGTCAAGGTCGTCAAGAACAAGGTGGCGCCGCCCTTCAAGACGGCCGAATTCGACATCCTCTACGGTGAAGGCATCAGCCGCGAAGGCGAGGTCATCGACCTGGGCGTCACTGCCAAGGTGGTGGACAAGTCGGGTGCCTGGTACGCCTACAGCGGCGAAAAAATCGGCCAGGGCAAAGACAACGCCCGCGAGTTCCTGCGCGAAAACGGTGACCTGGCCCGCGAAATCGAGAACAAGATCCGCGAATCCCTGGGCATTTCCCTGCGTCCGGTGGGCGCGGATGCGCCCTCGGCCGAGTGAATGGCCTGAGTGGTTTGGCTGAGCGTGCGGTGTGGGGTGCCCCATGAAACTGTCGCTCAAAGGGCGTGCCCTGAAATACCTCGCCGCCCGTGAGCACTCTCGGCTGGAACTCCAGCGCAAGCTGGCGCCCCACGCCGAATCGGCCGAACAGGTGGATGCCACGCTGAACGAGTTGGAAGCCCGCGGCTTCCTGTCGGCAGAGCGCTTCGCCGAGTCCATGGTCCACCGCAAGGCAGCCCGTTTTGGCGCGGCGCGCATCCAGGCCGAACTGACGCAGCATCGGCTGCCGTCCGACATCGCGCAGGCTGTGGTCCGCAGCCTGCGCGACACCGAGCTGGCCCGCGCCCACGCCTTGTGGGTCAGGCGTTAC
The DNA here is from genome assembly GCA_903871865.1 of uncultured Burkholderiales bacterium. Classification (GTDB taxonomy): domain Bacteria; phylum Pseudomonadota; class Gammaproteobacteria; order Burkholderiales; family Burkholderiaceae_C; genus Aquabacterium. The sequence continues at coordinate 1,182 of CAIQIL010000701.1, read as the reverse complement.
GGCGAAGTGGCCCAGGTGCCGCAGGACCGCGCCAAGCAGATGCGCTTCCTGACGGCCCGGGGTTTTTCCTCCGACGTGGTGCGCCGGGTCACCCGCGGTGAGGGTGGCTGTGATGGCGATGGCGAGGATCTGGACACCGGCCCGGACGACGCCAGCGGCGACGGCTCGTTGTGATGGTTCGCTGTGTCGGCACATCCCCCCATCCCCATCCCTATCCCGGCTGAACCCATGCCTGGCTGGCTGGGGCGCCACACCCTGTCGCCACACCTTGTATCTCGCGTCTCTTGGCATCTTGCGCTGCGTTTCACATGCGCGCTCCCATGCTGCCCTGCGGAAAACCACCTTCATTCTCGGGGGTGGCAGTGCTATGCTGGCCGCTGCAACGCAAGCCGGCCAACCCGGAGGGCGTTGCGCTCGCCCCCGCCTGATCGGCCTGGGCGGGTTTTGTCACGTTCGACACGAACGCATCACCACATTGCGAGATCCCCATGAAGATTCATGAGTACCAAGGCAAAGAGATCCTGAGCCGATTTGGCGTGCCGGTCCCAAGAGGCATTCCGGCGTTTTCCGTTGACGAAGCCGTGGCTGCGGCCGAAAAGCTCGGCGGCCCCGTGTGGGTGGTCAAGGCCCAGATCCATGCCGGTGGTCGTGGCAAGGGTGGCGGCGTGAAGGTGGCCAAGTCCATCGACGACGTGCGTCGTCTGGCCAATGACATCCTGGGCATGCAGCTCAAGACCCACCAGACCGGCCCCGAAGGCCAGAAGGTCAACCGCCTCTACATCGAAGATGGCGCTGACATCCAGAAGGAATACTACGTGTCCGTGGTCACCGACCGTGGCACCCAGAAGATCGCTTTCATCGCCTCCAGCGAAGGCGGCATGGACATCGAAGAAGTCGCTCACAGCACGCCCGAGAAGATCATCACGGTCTTCATCGACCCGCTGGCTGGCCTGACCGACGCTCAAGCCCAGCAGATCGCCGACGGCATCGGCATGCCCGCCGACTCGCAAGCCCAGGCCAAGGACATCTTCCAGAAGCTGTACCAGTGCTACATGGAAACCGACGCGTCGCTGGTTGAAATCAACCCGCTGAACCGCGACGGCAAGGGCAAGGTGATCGCCCTCGACGCCAAGTTCAACTTCGACAGCAACGCGCTGTTCCGCCACCCCGACATCGTGGCCT
>CAIQIL010000700.1 GCA_903871865.1 uncultured Burkholderiales bacterium | reverse complement strand
GTGAGCACCTACAGCCTGCGCCCCGCGGGAGGCTCGGGCCTGGGCACCTCACCCGAGCCCGCGAGCGACAACGCCGCCGGCATCGCCCTGGCGAGGCAGATGCAACAACTCACCCAAGCCTTCCACCAGGCCGCCAGCACCCACCAGACCGTGGGCCTGGCCAGCGGCGTGCAAGCCAGCAGCGACCTGGCCCTGAGCCTGCGTGGCAGCGTCAGCACCCGCAGCCTGAACGATGCGACGCAAGACGCCCAGGCGCGCAACACCGCATCGCAGGGCGACACCACCGTGCCCCATCTGGCCGACCCGCACATCGCCCTGGTCGGTCGTGCTGGCGTGGGCCTGAGCGCCGGGCAAGACGTTCACCTCAGCAGCCAGGGCACCACCACCGTGGCCAGCGGCCAGGACAGCCACTGGGCCGTGGGCGGCCAGGCGCGCATCCACACGGGCCAGGCCATCGGCATGCTGGCCGGTGCCATGCAGCCCGGCGGTGCTGATGCCTCAGGCCAGTCTGCGGCAGGCAAAGGCCTGACCCTGATCACCGCGCAAGGCCCCATCGACCTGCAAGCCCAGAACGGCGCCGCGCAAGTGGCAGCCCAGCAGACGCTGGAGCTCAAGACAGCCCAAGGCGTGGTGAACATCGCCGCGGCCAAGCGCGTGGTGCTGGCCACAAGCGGTGGCGCGGGCATCACGCTGGAGGGTGGGATGCTCACGGTGCAGTGCCCGGGCAAGGTCACGGTGAGGGCGGGGCAGAAGTCGATGGTGGGGCCGGGGACGCTGACATGGCAGATGCCCAACATGCCGCGCAGCACCTACCAATTCAAGCCTGAAGCTCCATTTCCATTCTCTGTTTGAGTTCAAGGCCCCTGCACCATGCTCATCAGTTATCCCGTTCTACCTGCCCGGCCAGAAACCGAAGCTGAAGATGCCTACCTTGAACGCATCATCAACACCCATGTTCTGAGCAGTGAAGGCCGCTTCCCCGTAAGCACCATTCCCACCACCAAGGGGCCGATCCATCGCTGGCACGGCGGCATCCACATCCAAGGTCTGGGCGAGCCCATCAGGGCCATGGCCGATGGCACGGTCGTGGCCTTTCGCTTTGCCAAACAGGCAGAAACCTACGAGGGCCTGGGCCAGTACGACACCAGCTTCGTGCTGATTCGCCACGACACCCAGACGGGCGAAAGCACTTCTGTGGCGTTTTACTCGCTCTACATGCAACTGGCCAACCGTGACGCCTTGCTGCCTGATCGCTACCAGCAACTGCCGCCCTGGCTGCGCAGCCCGGCATGCACGCCAGGCCCTGCCGTGCAAAAGCCATCCAACCTCAAAGTCTGGCGCAAAGACGTGCTGGGCTTTGCGGGCAAGCTGTACGACAAAGAGGCCTGCCACATCGAGATATTCACCACGCAAGCAGGCCTGAGCGCGTTTTGGCGCGACAGCACATCTGTCAAGCAAGGCGCAGGCAGTGCGGACTTCTATGGCGATGCACACTTTGTGATTCCGGCCAATCGAGACTTTGCCGTGCGCCACCCCAGGGCAGCCGAAGTTGGCGCTCACCGCATCGACTTTCCCGGCAAGAATGACTTTGCATTGCCCCTGGGTACAGCCGGGCCGAACACACAAGCCTTGCACGTCTGCGTCAAGCTAGACAAGGGCCAACGCATCGCCACCAGCCATGTGCTCAAGCCAGATGGCAGCTATGAGCAACTGGGTGCCCCCGTTGTTCAAGAGAACTACGAATACGAGCTGTTCCAGCTGGCCACGGCCCTGTACCCGGATTGCCCCAGCGCCGGGCTGGAATGGCTGCGCTTTGGTCGTGTTCTGGGCAGCGACACCACCACCCGCAATGAGAACTGGCAACTGGTGCGCTACAGCGAAACGGCTGAGGGCTACATTGACTTGTCACCGGAGGGCATTGCCAAACTCAGCGATGCCGACTTTGTGCATTGGCAAGGCTGGGAAAAGCGCGAGGAAGGCCAAGCAGCCAAAGCGGCAGACGGCATCTGCGATGACGAGCGCACGATCAAGCTGTGCCAAGGCGCGGACGACGCATCGCGCACCAAGGCCCGGCACCTGGTGTGCAAAGCGCCCAGCGAATGGGATGCAAGTGATTTGCAAGCCCGCTATGGCCGCTTGCGCGAACCCGGCGCGCCCTTGGCATCAAATGCGGCCTGGCAGAAGTTCGAGGATCACGTCAAGAAAATGGCGTTCTGGACCGAAGCCGGCCTGAGCGAGCGCAGCGTGTGGCACTTCCACCCCATGCAGTTTGTGCGGCACTTCAGGAAGTGCGGGTGGCGCTCCAAGCGAGAGTTGCTGCAGCTTGTGCCCAGCCATGCGATTCGCACGGGCAAGCATGTGATGTGGGAGCCCGTCAACTTGCCCCCGACCAAACAAGATACTGATCTGGTGGTTGCTCATCGCGTCCCATTGAACAAGGCCTTGCGCAAGTACAACATCTGCTCACCGCTCAGGCAGGCAGCCTTCTTTGGCAACGCGGTGCAAGAGACATCGTGGCTCAGTACCTTGGCTGAGTCAGGCGGGCAAGGCCTTTGGTACTCGCCCTGGTATGGTCGAGGCTTTTTGCAACTCACAAACCCCGAGAACTACTGCGACTACTGGGCGTGGCGAGGCAGAAAGATCGACGCGAAGTTGCGTACGGCAGTGGTAGATGCCTACAAGAAGATCGCAGCCAAGGCGCCGGGCCAACGAACCAATGCCGAACTGCTCGATGGGAATTTTGCAGGGATGCCCGATCAATGGGAAACTTGGCGAAAGCAGGTACAAGCCGGCCATGATCCGCTGCAAGCTGAAGATCGCGTTGCGCCTGCCGACAGCGCTGGTTTCTATTGGCACAAGATGCAGATGTCCACCTATGCCGACAAAGCGCATGTCATCGAGCGAAAGAGCGTGGCCACGAATCAGGGTGGCAAGGTCTACTACCGAAGTCCTGTCTTTTGGCAGGCCAGTGCAGCAGTCAATCTGCCGGCTAGCATCAACAAGACATACTCGCAGGCACTGAATGGCTTTGACTCGCGTTGCTGTGCATTTGGTGTCGCTGTGGCGGTCCTGACGGAAATACCGCTACCGGACTCAACAGGTGCGACCACGCTTCGCTTTCCTGAGGGCTACACAAAGAGGGCGCCATGAATATCATCAGGCATGCATTTTGTTTGGGCGCACTTCTCTGCTGCATTTTGCAGGGAGCCAAGGCAGAAGCGCCCATTCCGCCTCAGCTAAGAGAAAAAGGGATGAAGTCCGTGTTCGTTCGCCGAACACTGAGCTTTCCCGACCTCAGTCAGTACTCGCAGGGCACCGTGGCCTGCACGATTTCGTTCTCGGACTTCCACTTCGGGTATTTGCCGGACGACAAGTTCTATCACCTTAACAAATGGCCATTTAGCTCAGCTTGCTACAAAGCCACCGACCCCGACCCCTCCAAGCCTAACTTGGCTGATGGCTTTTCGGTCAACTTTGACGTCAAGGCCAACCGCTGGGTCAGTGACAGAAGCCGATTCGAAGCTCATCTCAGAGCGCAAGGCATGGACGAGGAGTGGGTGAAGAAATACGCTGACGCCGATCATTTCTATGAACTGACGACCAGGACGGCCAAGGGCTTTGCGATGACCCGCGATCATGTCATTGGCGATGAGTCCCGACGTGAACGCCATCTTCACTACTGCTTGATCCGTGAGCCCAAGGCCATCTGCGGCCAGGGCGTCATGGGCACTTTGAAAGACATCAAGAAGCGACCCAAGACCGATCTCACGCCTTATGCTCTGAAGATCCTGCGAACCATCGAGTTTGTAGATGCAGACCCGCCAAAGGTAGAAGCAAGCCAGCAGGGCGCCGCGGCCTCAAATGCTGCCGCCAGGAGCCTTGATCGCACAGCATCTTCGCCGTAAGCATCACAGCGCCGCCATGGGCCACCAGTTCATCCCCCGCATCGGGCAGGAAGTGCTGGTCGGCTTCCTGGGCAACGACATCGACCGGCCGGTGGTCATCGCCAGCCTCTACAACGGCCAGGGCGAATCGGGCATTGCGCCCACGCCTGCCGGGCTCACGCCCGAGGGGGCCGATGCTGGCGGTGCAGGTGCTGCAGAGGTCTCGGCGGCCTTGGCCCAATCCAGCGACCACACGCCCGCCAGCCAGATGAACCTCATCGGCGAAGGCACGGGCGGCCACAGCCCCGCCTGGCACGGCGCGGCGCCGGGTGCGGCCACCGAGGGCAACCCCGGCCAAGCCAACGCCGCGGCGCTGAGTGGCATCAAGAGCCAGGCGTTCGGCGGCAGTGGCCACAACCAGCTGGTGCTCGACGACACCCCGCAGCAGCTGCGCGCCCGCCTGCACACGACCCAGGCCCAGACCTGGTTGGAGATGGGCCACCTGCTGCACCAGGCCGACAACCACCGCGGCAGCCTGCGCGGCCAGGGCCTGGAGTTGCGCACCGATGCCTGGGGTGGCCTGCGCGCGGCCCGCGGCCTGCTGCTGAGCACCTACAGCCTGCGCCAAGCGGGGCTGGGCACCAGCCCCGAACCCGCGGGCGACAACGCCGCCGGCATCGCCCTGGCGCGGCAGATGCAGCAACTCACCCAGGCCTTCCACCAGGCCGCCAGCACCCACCAGACCGTGGGCCTGGCCAGCGGCGTGCAGGCCAGCAGCGACCTGGCGCTGAGCCTGCGTGGCAGCGTCAGCACCCGCAGCCTGAACGATGCGGTGCAAGACGCGCAAGCGCGCAACACGGCTGCCCAATCCACGGCGGCCAGCGCCTCGTCGGGCGATGCCACCGTGCCGCACCTGGCCGCGCCGCACATCGCCCTGGTGGGGCAAGCCGGCGTGGGCCTCACGGCCGGGCAAGACGTGCACCTCAGCAGCCAGGGCGGCACCACCGTGGCCAGCGGCCAGGACAGCCACTGGGCTGTGGGCGGCCAGGCGCGCGTCCACACGGGTCAGGCCATCGGCGTGCTGGCCGGGACCATGCAGCCGGGCGGGGCTGATGCCTCAGGCCAGCCTGCAGCAGGCAAAGGCCTGACCCTGATTGCCGCGCAAGGTGCCATCGACCTGCAAGCCCAGAACGGCCCCGCGCAAGTAGCGGCCCAGCAGACGCTGGAGCTCAAAACCGCCCAAGGCGTGGTGAACATCGCCGCGGCCAAGCGCGTGGTGCTGGCCACAAGCGGTGGTGCCAGCATCACGCTGGAAGGTGGGATGCTCACGGTGCAGTGCCCGGGCAAGGTCACGGTGAGGGCGGGGCAGAAGTCGATGGTGGGCGGTGCAACGAAGGAGG
>CAIQIL010000699.1 GCA_903871865.1 uncultured Burkholderiales bacterium | reverse complement strand
TCGACCAGCACCTTCACGGTGCCGTCGGGCAGCTTCAGCATCTGCAGGATGCTGGACACGCAACCGACGTCGAACATGTCGTCGGCCTTGGGCTCGTCCTTGCCGGCGGCCTTCTGGGCCACGAGCATGATCTGGCGACCGGACTCCATGGCGGATTCCAGGGCCTTGATGGACTTGGGGCGCCCCACGAACAGCGGGATCACCATGTGCGGGAAGACCACGACATCGCGCAGCGGCAGCAGCGGCAACGTGATGGGATCGGAAGGAAGAATGGGGTGTCCAGACATTTTGGGCTCACTTTCTCTGAAGACCACGTGGGGCCTCAGGGGAGAAACACAAGGGCACCGTGATACCTGTCAGCGGTGCCCCACAGAGCGCATCAGCAGCGCTCAGGCACTGGCCTTGGCCTGTTCCCGGTACACCAGCAATGGCTTGGCGTTTTCTTCGATGGTGGATTCGTCCAGCACGACTTTCTGCACGCCCTCCTGAGTGGGGAGTTCAAACATGGTGTCCAGCAGCGATTGCTCCAGGATGGAGCGCAGGCCACGGGCACCGGTCTTGCGCGCCAGCGCCTTGCGGGCGATGGCACCCAGGGCGGCCGGCCGGATTTCCAGCTCGACGCCGTCCATGTTCAACAGCTGACCGTATTGCTTGATCAGCGCGTTCTTGGGCTCGGTCAGGATGCGCACCAGGGCATCTTCGGTCAGCTCACCCAGCGTGGCCACGACCGGCAAGCGGCCCACCAGCTCGGGGATGAGACCGAACTTGATGATGTCCTCGGGCTCGACCTCGCGGAAGACCTCGCCGACCTTGCGATCTTCCTTGCTCTGCACCTCGGCACCGAAGCCGATGCCGGATTTGACCGAGCGGTTCTGGATGACTTTTTCCAGGCCATCGAAAGCACCACCGCAGATGAACAGGATGTTGGTCGTGTCGATCTGCAGGAAATCCTGGTTCGGGTGCTTGCGGCCGCCTTGCGGGGGCACCGAGGCCATCGTGCCTTCGATGAGCTTGAGCAGGGCCTGCTGCACGCCCTCGCCCGACACGTCGCGCGTGATGGACGGGTTGTCGGACTTGCGCGAGATCTTGTCGATTTCGTCGATGTAGACGATGCCGCGCTGGGCCTTGTCCACCTCGTAGTTGCAGTTCTGCAGCAGCTTCTGGATGATGTTCTCGACGTCTTCGCCCACGTAGCCGGCTTCGGTCAGCGTGGTGGCATCGGCGATCACGAAAGGCACGTTCAGCAGGCGGGCCAGGGTCTGCGCGAGCAGCGTCTTGCCGGAGCCCGTGGGGCCGATCAGCAGGATGTTGGACTTGGAGAGCTCGACCTCGCCCTTCTTGCCTTCGCCGGCGCCCATGTGCTTGAGGCGCTTGTAGTGGTTGTAGACCGCCACCGACAGCGTGCGCTTGGCCGTGTCCTGGCCGATGACGTACTGGTCCAGGCTGGATTTGATTTCCGCCGGGGTGGGCAGGTCGCCGCGCGAGGGCTTGGCCTGCTCCGACTCGGCCGCGACCTCGTCACGGATGATGTCGTTGCACAGCTCGATGCACTCGTCGCAAATGAAAACGGACGGGCCGGCGATGAGTTTCTTGACCTCGTGCTGGCTCTTTCCGCAGAAAGAGCAGTAGAGGATTTTTTCGCTGGAAGAGCCTTTTTTCTCGGGCATGGTGCGGCCTGTCAGGGTGTCGGCAAGGTGTGGAAAGATCATAGCGCCGGCGGCGCCACGCTCGCCGTCAGGCGCGCTTTTCCAGCACCTTGTCGATGAGTCCGTAGGTGGCGGCCTCTTCGGCCGTCATGTAGTAGTCGCGCTCGGTGTCGTTCTGGATCTTGTCCAGCGGCTGGCCCGAGCGTTCGGCCAGGATCTTGTTGAGCTGTTCGCGGGTTTTCAGGATCTCGCGGGCATGGATTTCGATGTCCGTGGCCTGACCCTGCGTGCCGCCCAGCGGCTGGTGGATCATGATCTTGCTGTTGGGCAGCGCGAAACGCTTGCCCT
>CAIQIL010000698.1 GCA_903871865.1 uncultured Burkholderiales bacterium | reverse complement strand
GATTCCGACAGCATGGCGCGGACCATGTCCTTCTCGGCCGCGGGGAAGACGTCCACCACCCGGTCGATGGTTTTCGCCGCCGACGAGGTGTGCAGCGTGCCGAACACCAGGTGGCCGGTTTCGGCCGCGGTCAGCGCCAGGCGGATGGTTTCCAGGTCGCGCATTTCGCCCACGAGGATGCAGTCGGGGTCTTCGCGCAGGGCCGAGCGCAGGGCGTTGGCAAAACTCAGGGTGTGCGGGCCGACCTCGCGCTGGTTGATCAGGCACTTCTTGGACTCGTGCACGAATTCGATGGGGTCTTCCACCGTCAGCACGTGGCCGTACTCGGTCTCGTTGAGGTGGTTGACCATGGCGGCGAGCGTGGTCGATTTGCCCGAGCCCGTGGGGCCCGTGACCAGCACCAGGCCGCGCGGCTTGAGCGCCAGATCCTGGAACACTTTGGGCGCGGCCAGCTGCTCCAGCGTCAGGATCTTGGAGGGAATGGTCCGGAACACGGCGCCGGCGCCGCGGTTCTGGTTGAAGGCGTTGACGCGGAAACGCGCCAGGCCCTGGATCTCGAAGGAGAAATCCACCTCCAGCGTTTCTTCGTAGTGCTTGCGCTGCACGTCGTTCATGATGTCGTACACCATGTCGTGGACCTGTTTGTGGTCCAGCGCATCGACGTTGATGCGGCGCACATCGCCATGCACCCGGATCATGGGCGGCAGCCCCGCCGACAGGTGCAGGTCAGACGCCTTGTTTTTGACCGAGAAGGCAAGCAGCTGGGTGATGTCCATGGATGATGTGAAACTGGGCACAACGGATGAGACCCATTATGGCGACGATCGCAGACAAGCTACAACTCGTTAGGGGCAGGATTGCCCGTGCTGTTTCGGAATTTGGACGCCCGCCCGGCAGCGTGACGCTGCTGGCCGTGAGCAAGACGTTTCCAGCGGTAACGGTGCGCGAGGCCGTGGCCGCCGGGCAGCACCAGTTCGGCGAGAACTACGTGCAGGAGGCGCTCGACAAGATCGCCGAGCTGGCCGACCTGCGCGCGCAGATCACCTGGCACCTCATCGGGCCGCTGCAGAGCAACAAGACCCGCGTGGTGGCCGAGGCCTTCGACTGGGTGCACACGGTGGACCGCCTCAAGATCGCGCAGCGCCTCAGCGAGCAGCGCCCGGCCCACCTGCCGCCCCTGCAGGTCTGCATCCAGGTCAACACCAGCGGCGAGGACAGCAAAAGCGGCGTCGCACCCGAAGAAGCCCTGGCGCTGGCGCGGGCCGTGGCCGCCCTGCCCCGCCTGCAACTGCGCGGCGTGATGGGTTTGCCTGCGCCCTCGCCCGACCCGGCCGAACAGCGGCGACAATTGCACGCCGTGCGTGTCGTCTTCGATCTCCTGCAATCAGAGGGTCTTCCCTTGGACACCCTGTCCATGGGCATGAGCGCAGACCTCGAAGTGGCCGTGGAACAAGGGTCAACCCTGGTCAGGGTGGGGACTGCCCTATTCGGCCAGCGCTGACGCACGCACTAAGATGCCGGTCTGATGAAAGACGAGGTATGGAAGTTTCTCCCGCACCCCATTACTTGCTGGTGGATGACCACAGCCTGATCCGAGAAGGCATGATGCAGGCCATCCGCAGCCTCGCACCGACCGCTCGCTTCTCGCAGGCCAACTCCTTGCAGTCCACGCTGGCCAAGCTGGACGAAACCGCCGCCACCGATCCGATCGATGTGGTCCTGCTCGATTTGGGCCTGCCCGACAGCCGCGGCGTGGCCACGCTGCAGGCCGTGCGTGCGGCCGCGCCGACGCAGCGCATCGGCATCATCACGGGCCAGGCCGATGTGCAGGTGGCGCTGGAGTGCATCCACCACGGTGCCTCCTGCTTCATCCCCAAGCTCGCCGAGATCGATGGCTTCACCGGCGCCTTGCAGGCCCTGGTCGAAGGTCGGCTGCACTTCCCCTCGGAGTTGCTGTCGCCCAGCGAGGTGGACTTCCCCGCGCCCGACGAGGACAGCGCGCTGCGCACCATCCGCCTGACGCCGCGTCAGAAGGACGTGCTGCAGTGGATCCTGAAGGGCTGCACCAACCACGCCATCGCCACGGCCCTGGGCATCAGCGCCGAAACCGTCAAGCTGCACGTCAGCGCCATCTTCCGCGCCTACGGCGTGCACAGCCGCACCCAACTCGTCTTGCTGTGCTCGCGCAGCCCGCAAGCGGCCAGCCCCCAGGCTGACGAGCTCACCCACACCGAGCACGACCCGCAACAGGACAGCGTGTGAGCATCCTGCGGCGGTCGCTGCGGGGGCTGTCGCCCATCGAGGCGCGCATCGACCTGCAGCTGCTGCACGACAGCTGGCGGCATTCGCCCGGCTCCATCCTGGCGCAGTTCGCCGCCCTGCTCATGCTGGGCTGGATGGTGCGCGACTGGCCCATGGCCCATTGGAAATGGGTGCTGCCGGCCTTCGGCCACCTCACGGTGTGGGCCACGGTGGCCATGCTGGTGCGGCATTTCCACCGCTTCGGCATCACCGAATCCGGCTACGGTCGCTGGCGCACGCGACTGCTGATCTGGCACACCCTCGAAGGCACGATGTGGGGCCTGATCGCCGTGGCGCTGCTGGCCGTGGCCACGCCCGAGTGGCGCATGACCATCGTGGCCGCGCTCATCGTCTATGGCTACACGGTCATGCTGGTCACCATCCACGACTGGGCCGTGGCCTTCATGGGCAGCGTGCCGGTGGTGTTGCTGGTGGCCGGGCGCCTGGCCAATGAGCACAACAGCAGCTCCAGCTTCCTGGCCCTGGTGTTGGTGGTGTCGCTGCTGACCTGCATGGGCGTGTCGCTGAGCGTGAACCGCCGCTTGCGCGAAGCCGTGCTGCTGCGCCACGAGAACGCCGGCCTGGTGCTGCAGCTGCGCGAGGAAATCAACAAGGTGACCGAGGCCAAGGCCCGCGCCGAAGCGGCCGACCGCCTCAAGGGCGAGTTCTTCGCGGCCGCCAGCCACGACCTGCGCCAGCCCCTGCACGTGATGATGTTGCTGAGCAGCGCGCTCAAGCCCTGGATCCACCAGGACGAGGGCCAGAGCCTGCTGCGCAAGCTGCAGACGGCGCTGGGCTCGCTGGGCGCGATGTTCGAGCAGATGTTCTTCGTGGCGCGGGTGGACGCCCAGCGCGTGGATTACCGCGCCGAGGCCCTGCCCCTGGCCGAGATGTGGGCGCGGCTGGACAGCGAGTTCTCCATCCTCTGCGCCAGCCAGGGCCTGCAATGGCGGCTCGACCCCAGCAGCGAGTGGGTGCAGACCGACGGCTACGTGCTGGAGCGCATCCTGCGCAACCTGCTGAACAACGCGGTGCGCTACACCGAACACGGCGAGGTGCGCCTGCGCGCCCGCAAGCGCGGCCCCTGGGTGATTTGCCAGGTGTGGGACACGGGCGTGGGCATCCAGCGTCAGCACCGCCACCG
>CAIQIL010000697.1 GCA_903871865.1 uncultured Burkholderiales bacterium | reverse complement strand
TGCACAGCCTGCTGGAGTACCCGCTGTGGTACGGCTACTTCCTGTGGCCGACGGCTTTTGCGTTCGGCCTGGGTTTGTCGGCGCGCACGGCGGCATCGGCCGACACAGCATCAGCAAGCACCGCGTTGACCTCGGCCACAGGCGCGCCTTGGCTGGGTCGCGCAGCACCCGGCCTGGTCATGGCGGCGCTGGCCGTGTGGTGCGCGCTGGACTACCGGGCGGCGTCCAACATCTACGCGCCGCGTGCGGGCGCCGGTCCGCTGGACCAGCGCATCGCCTTCGGCATGCAGATGCCGTGGTGGGGCTACCAAGCCGACTATGCGCTGGTGAACCGCCCCGACGAGGACGAACCCAGCCTGCCGCCCGAGGCCTTCCGCCGCACCTTGCACAACCTGCTGGACGCCCGGCTGATGATGGCCTATGCGCGCTCGCTGGCCGAGCATGGGCAGACCGACAAGGCGCGCTACGTGGCGCAGCGCCTGTACGAGTTCAAAAACAGCATGGCCAAGGATTGGAAGGCTTTGTGCGAGGCCCCGCTGGAGCCCGGCGAGCCCGTGCCCTTCCAGTGCGAGAAGCCGCAGCAGGCCTACACCTGGCGCGACATGGAACCTTGAGGCTTGCGCCGTTGCCGGGGCTGGAAGTCAGGCCCCGCGGACCCAGTGCCCGCTGCGCCCGCCTTGTTTCTCCAGCAAGGCCACATCGGTGATGACCATGCCGCGGTCGGCGGCCTTGAGCATGTCGTACACGGTGAGCAGACCGACCTGCACCGCGGTCAGGGCTTCCATCTCGACCCCGGTGGGGCCGGTGGTTTGCACGGTCACGCGGCAGACCACGGCGACATCCGCCTCGTCGATCTCCAAGACCACGGACACCTTGGACAAGGCCAGGGGGTGGCACAGCGGGATGAGGTCGGCGGTGCGCTTGGCCCCCTGGATGGCCGCGATGCGCGCCACGCCCAGCACATCGCCCTTGCCGGCACGGCCTTCGCGGACCAGCGCCAGGGTGGCCGGCTGCATGCGGATGCGGCCTTGTGCCACGGCCACGCGCACGGTGTCGGGCTTGGCCGAGACGTCCACCATGTGGGCCTGGCCCTGGTCATCGAAGTGGGTGAGTTCGCTCATGGTGTAAAGAATTCCGAAGTGGCAGGGCCTGCGGACACGCAAGCCGTGGCGGCTTCGGGCAGGACGCATACTGTCAAGCAGTTCGTCCCGAATTGTGACCGATGCGCCCTGCCCACGCCCTGTCCGCCTTGATCGCCCCGCCACACGCCGCCCAGTCCAGCCACCGCCGCGCCTGCCCACAGCGCGAGGTGCCTTCCACGGCATCGGCGCCAGCCAGGTGGCAGCGCAAGGCATGGTGCACGGCACTGGCACTGGCTTTGTGGGGCGGCAGCGCCTGGGTGCAGGCACAGCCACAAACGCCGGGCGAGAGCCTGACGCCCATTCCCGGCACAGGCACGGGCAACGGGGCCATCGCCCTGCCGGCGCTCGGCGAGAGCAGCGGCCAGGACCTCTCCGCGGCGGCCGAGCGCAAGCTGGGCGACCGCATCATGCGCAGCATCCTCAGCGACCCGGACGTCATCGACGACCCGATGGTGCTGGAGTACCTCGATGTGCTGTGGCAGAGCCTGCTGAAGTCGGCCCGCCAGCGCGGTGACATCACGTCCGAGCTCGAGCAGAGCCACGCGTGGGAGCCCTTCCTGGTGCGCGACCGCACGGTCAACGCCTTCGCCTTGCCCGGCGGCTACATCGGTGTGCACCTGGGCCTCATCGCCATGACCAGCACGCCCAACGAGCTGGCCTCGGTGCTGGCGCACGAGCTGTCGCACGTCACGCAAAGGCACATCGCGCGGATGATCGGGCAGCAATCGCGCACCTCGTGGGTGGGCATCGCGTCGCTCTTGCTGGGCGTGCTGGCGGCCAGCCGCAACCCCGCGGCGGCCCAAGCCATGATCTACGGCGGCCAGGCCGTGGCCATCCAGGGGCAGCTGAATTTCTCGCGCGACATGGAGCGCGAGGCCGACCGCGTGGGCTTCGGCGTGCTCAACGATGCCGGCTTCGACCCCGGCGGCATGGCGCTGATGTTCGAGCACCTGCAACAAGCCTCGCGCCTGAACGACGATGGCAGCTACCCCTACCTGCGCACCCACCCCTTGACCACCGAGCGCATCGGCGATGCCCGCGCCCGCCTGGGCGTGGGCGGCTGGGACGCGGCGCGGATGGCGCTGAGCGTCGGCCCGGGCAACTCGCGCCTGGCGGCCTGGCATGCGCTGATGGCGGGGCGCTCCCGCGTGTTGATGGACACCCGCAGCATCGCCCAGGAGAACCTCGTGGGCCTGACGCCCAAGGCGGGCAGCCCGGCCCTGAGCGCCGCCGTGACCCACTACACCCGGGCCGTGGCCCTGCAGCGCAGCGGTGCGCTGGCCAAGGCGCAACAGGCGCTGGACGATGCGCGCAACGCCGGCAAGGCCCTGCCCGCAGAGCAACAGGCCGTGCTGCAACGCGTGCTGTGGCTGACCCAGGCCGAGGCACAGCTGCAAGGCCAGCAAGCCGAAGCCGCCGCACAGACGCTGGCACACGAGGCCGTGGCCAGTTCGGCCGATGGCAGCCCGGCGACCCGGCCGACGGTGCGCTCGGTGGTGCGCCTGGAAGCCCGCCCCGAGTTGCTGCTGGCAGCCCGCGTGGCCTTGGCCCTGCCCGAGCCGCCGAACCGCCAGGCGGCGCTCAACGATGCGGCGGCGCGCCTGCAAACCCACCTCAGCGTGCACGCGCACGATGCCGCCGCGTGGTCGCTGCTCAGCAGCGTGTGGCAGCGCCTGAACCAGCCCATCCGCGCCGTGCGTGCCGATGCCGAAGCCAGCGCGGCATTGGGTGATTTGCCGGGTGCCATCGACCGCGTCATCGGGGCGCAAAAGCGCTTCCGCCAGCCCGACGCCGCCAGCATCATCGAACTGAGCGTGATGGACTCCCGCCTGCGCGCCTGGCAACGCCAGTGGCGCGAGGACGTGCGCGAGGACGGCGGCCGCTGACTTTGCTACACTGGCCCCGTCCGAAAGGGGAGTAGCTCACCGCGCCAGCGGTTGGTGGCATCCCGTCAATACGGTGCGCGGCTGCAACGGCCGCTCGCCCGGGTTTCACGGCAGGCGCCCGCCTGCATCGCAAGACCTTTCGGCGCCGAGTTTGCGCGGCTGTTGCGGCTGCGCCATGTTCGTTTCTTCTCCGGAGAACCCTCATGCACACCCTGGCGCCGCTTTGGCTCTGGTTCGTTTTCGCTGCCGTCGTGCTGGCAGCGCTCGTCATCGACTTCGTCGTCCTGAAAAAGCAGGGCGCACACGCCGTGTCCGTGCCCGAAGCGGCGCGCTGGTCCGCCCTCTGGGTGGCCTTGAGTCTGGCCTTCAACGGCCTGCTGTGGTGGGCCTTCCACCAATCGCAGGGCGCGGAAGTGGGGCAGGCCAAGGCGGTCGAATTCCTCACCGGCTACCTCATTGAGAAGTCGCT
Source organism: uncultured Burkholderiales bacterium (assembly GCA_903871865.1). Lineage (GTDB taxonomy): Bacteria > Pseudomonadota > Gammaproteobacteria > Burkholderiales > Burkholderiaceae_C > Aquabacterium. The sequence continues at coordinate 6,054 of CAIQIL010000697.1, read as the reverse complement.
GGCGGTGGACAACATCTTCGTCTTCCTGATGATCTTCACCTACTTCTCGGTGCCGCCCGCGTACCAGAAGCGCGTGCTGATGATCGGCATCATCGGCGCCATGGTGCTGCGCACGGTGATGATCCTGCTGGGCGGCTGGCTGATCAGCGAGTTCCACTGGGTGCTCTACCTGTTCGGCGCCTTCCTGCTGCTCACCGGCATCAAGATGTGGTGGGCCGCTGGCGAAGAACCCAGCCTGGACGACAACCCCGCGCTCAAGCTGCTCAAGCGCGTGCTGCCCGTGAGCCCGCGCTTCGACGGCGAGCGCTTCTGGACGTTGCACAACGGCGCACGCATGGCCACGCCCCTGCTGATGGTGGTGGCGCTGGTGGGCGTGACCGACGTGATCTTCGCGGTGGACTCCATCCCCGCCATCTACGCCATCACCGACGACCCCTTCATCGTGCTGACGTCCAACATCCTGGCCATCCTGGGCCTGCGCGCGATGTACTTCCTGCTGGCCGCCATGGCCGCCAAGTTCCACCTGCTGAGCTACGGCCTGGCGGTGATCCTGGTGTTCATCGGCAGCAAGATGCTGTTGGTGGACTTCGTGAAGATCCCGGTGTGGGCCTCGCTGGCAGCGGTCATCGGCATCCTGGCCGTGACGATGGTGTGGAGCGTGAAGACCGCCCCGAAGATCGGCGCCAGCCGCACGGCCGGCATCGACCAAGCCTGATCAGACCTGATCAGCTCAGTGCGCGGACGAGGCCGGATCTGGCATGGACGGTCGGTGCGCGGCGGCCGAACGCCGATGCCACCACAGCAAGACCGCCATGCCGACGCCCATGGCGGCATGCGCCAGGCCCAGGCCATCGCGCCAGGTTTCCGGCACGAGGTAGAGCAAGGCGTAGCCGCCCAGCGCCAAGCCGCCCAGCAAGGCGAACAAGGCCAGGCCCTCGCCACGCCGCCAGTGCATGCGCCAGCCCTTCATGAGGTGGACGCCCGACAGCCGCCCCGTGAGCAGCAGCACCAGCAGCACCCCCAGGCCATGCAGCTTCATCAGCCAGGGCTCCCAGGGGCTGGGCAAGCCTTCCATGGTCGCGCGCGAAGCCTGGGGCCAGGCCAGCCAGTGCACGCACAGCCACAGCAGGCCGCTGGCCGTGAGCAGGGCCACGGTGAGGTACAGCGCACGGCGCTGCCAGCGGGGCATGGTGTTGTGGCGTCGCATGGCGGGGGGCTCAAGGGTTCAGGCGCGAGGACGCCATTGTGCCGGGCCTGCGCGCAAGCGCCGGGGGCCGCTCAGCGAGCGTGCACCCAGGCCTGGGCGCCATGGGCTTGCAACAGCGCCAAGGCCATGGGGTGCTGCGCATCGCCCAACTGCGCCAGCACCTTGGTGAGCGCGTCAGCCCAGACGCATTCGGGCGCGGCCACCGACACGTGCGCGGCCCGCAAGGTGCCCGACAGCTCGGAGTGCGCACCCGGGGTGAAGTCGCTGGTGGCGATGGCGCCGTCGCTGAGCTGCAACCAGGTGTGCGTGCCGCCTTCTCGCTCATCGCGCAGGCGCACGGGCACGGTGGCCCCGTGCACGCGCAGGTCACCGCCGGCATTCACCCACACGGCGAGGGCACCGGCCGCTTGCGCCGCGCGCAGCGCCTGGTCCACCGCCCAGCCTTTGGCGATGCCGCCCACGTCGAGCCGGGTGCCGGTGTCCAGGCGCAGCAGCATGCTCGGGTCTCCAAGCTGCGGCCCAGGCTGCAAGGCCCAACGCCCGCTGCCGCAAGCCACGTCGAACAGACCTTCGCTGCGGGCGTGCAGGTCCATGCACAGGCCCAACACCTCGGCCGTCCAGGCGTGCACGGGCACGGGCTCCCCCACATCGGCGGCATGCACGCGGGACAAGTCGCTGCCCGGCTCCTGCACCGACATCAAGCGGTGGACCAGGGCGATGGCATCGAACGCCGCTTCCAGCGCCGCATCGCAGCCTGTCGGCACGCCGATGTCGACCAGCGTGCCCAAGCCGGGGCGGGCACGGCGCAACCAGCCACGGACCGCCACCCGCGGCGTCGGAGCAGACAGTGACATCAGCTCCCCAACAAGCGCTGGCTGCGCGCCATCTCGACCATGGCGGCGATGCGCCTCACGCCATCGGTCATGTGGCTGCACGACAGCGTGGCCCCGCTGATGTTGGCGATGTCCTGGCCCGGGCGGATGCCGGTGGCCGCGGTCTTGCCCACGAACTGCTGGCGCCAGGCGGGCAGGCGGACCTCGCTGCCATGGCTTTCGCGGTAGGACAGCACCTCGACCTGCTTGACGGCAGCCTCGGGCGTCAGCGCCACGGCATAGGTGATGAGCTCGAACTTGCCGACCACGTTGTCCACCACCACCCAACCCAGCAGCTTGCCCCCTTGGCTGGCCTCGATGACCTTCCATTGCGCCGAACGCGCCGGCAGCCCCGCCTTGCTGGCCAGGGCCTGCAGCTGCGCGGCGTCCAGGGCCACGTCGCGCACGGTGAAGCGGTCGGCCTGCGGGAACAGCGCCTGCTGCGCTTGTTGCGGGCTCATGTAGTCCACCGCGAAGGCGCTCAGGGGCAGACCGGCCGCGGCCACCGCCAGCAGCGGTGCGGCACTCAGCGTGATGCGCATGTCAGAAGCTCCAGCCCACACCCAGGTCCAGGCGGTTGCGGTCTTTGTTTTCCTGGAAGCGCTGGATGTCGGCCTTGAAGACCACGCCATCGCCCACGCTCAGGTTGGCGCCCACGGTGCGGACTTGCTCGGTCGGTGCGGCGGTTTGCGTCAGGCCCAGGCCCAGGTCGGCGTAGGCCTTGCGGGTGTTGAAACGCTCCAGTCGCACAAAGGGCGACAGGCTCAGGTCACCCGAGGTCCACAGCTTGTAGGCAGCTTGCACATAGGCGCCATCGAAACGCTTGGGCACGGGGTACCAATCGGGACCACTGCTCAAGCTCAGGGTGTTGAAGGCCGCGGTGCCACCGATGGTGCCACGGGCGTACACGGCGGACAGGTCCCAGCCGGCCAGCATGTAGCGGGCGTGCAGGTCCCACAGCGTCACGCGCAGGCCATTGCCCGGTGCCGTGGCCTGGCCCTGGCCGCCCTTGCCCGAGAAAACCGAGCCACCCAGTTGCAAGCCAGGCACGCCGCGCCAGTTCAAGGCCCCGAAGAAGGCCAGGTCCTTGGCATGGGCCTGCGACATCTCCTGGTGCACGGCGCCCAGCGGCGAGTCGGCGGTTTCGGCATCGGTGCTGTCCCACTTGGAGACATCGAAGCTGGTGCTCACACCCACCTGCAGCGTCAGGCCCTGGTCGAAGTTGCCGACGAACTGCAGACCGCCTTCGCGCCAGGTGCTGGGGACGATGGCGGTTTCGACGAAATTGCGCTCCACGCCGTAGTAGGCGGTGGGCTCGTGGTTCTCGTTGAGCAGGCCCGAAGGCATGAGGAAGAGGCCCGCGCGCATGGCCCACTGGTCGTTGAGCTGACGCTCCACATAGGCCTGCTCGATGGCGACCTCGCCCTTGTCGCTGGCCGAGCTCACGCTGTGCTCGACCTCCAGCTCGGTGACGAGCTTGGTGCGCGCGTCGAAGCGGTGCTGCACGCCCAGCACCAGGCGACGCACATCGGCCTCGTTCTTGGACTTGTCGTTCTGGTAGCGGTTGTAGTTGACCTCGCCGTAGCCGGTCAGCACGGTGGCGGGCGCGCTGGCGGAGCCTTGTTCGGCGCCATTGACCGCCAGCGTTGGTGTGTTCCATGCGGTCGATGCGCTGGCCGCAGAAGCCGCAGAGGCTGCCGCCGCCGCAGAAGCACTGGCCGCGCTCGCGGATTCGGTGGCGGTGGCCACGGCGGTGCGGTCGGATTGCTGCTGGCGGCGCAAGTCGGCCATCTCGGCCTTGAGGGTCTGCAGGTCGGCGCTGAGCTGCTCCAGGCGCGCCATCAGGGCGCGCTCGCGTGCGCTGGCCGCGCTGTTGGCGCTCTTGGCGCTGGCGGGGGCGTCGGCCGCGAAGGCCATCACCGGGGCCAGGGCCACGAGGGACAGGCAGGTGCCCGTCAGCAGGGCGAATCGTTGGGTCAGCTTCATGGGAGGCTCGCGGAAGTTCTGGAAGGGATGTGGCGGCGGTTGTGCAGCGGTTGTTCGGCGCTCAGGGCGTCCAGCCGTCGGTGAGGGTGCGGAGGAAGGCCAGCAGGTCTTCGATCTCGGCGGTGTCCAGCGCAGGCGTGCCGCCGAGCGGGCGGTTGTAGGGCGCCTCGCTGCGGTTGACGTTGGCCGCGTAGGCCGGCAGGTCGTTGAACTTGACGTCGGCCGCCTGGCTGCCGTCGAGGTACCAACGCTCGGGGTTGGTGTCGCGCTGCACGTAGAAGGTCAGCACTTCGCGCAGGTCGGTGAAGCGGCCGTTGTGGAAATAGGCCTGGCGCACCGCCACATTGCGCAGCGAGGGCACCTTGAATTTGCCGCACAGGGCCTCACGGGCCGCCGTGCCCAGGTTGAGGGTGGCGATGGCCTGGCTGGCGCACAGGCCGAGGTCGCCCCAGGTGCTGGGTGCGCTCTGGTTGCGCGGCACGCCCAGCGCGTCGTAGGAAAAATCGGTGAACAGTGGGAAGCTGCCATCGGCGCCCACCGCGCTGGGGTGGCAGGCCGCGCAGTTGCCCTTGGCTGGGCTGTTGAACAGGGCCAGGCCACGCAGTTCGGTGTCGCTCAGGCGGGTCCGGCCGCGCAAGAAGGCGTCGTACTTGCTGCTGAAGGGGGCGAAGTCGGCATCCTCCCTCTGGTAGGCCTGCAGGGCCAGGGCGATGCGCTCGAAGGCGTCGTCAGGGCGGGTGAAGATGTCGGCGCCGAACAGGGCGCGGAAGTCCGCGGCATAGGACGTGGCCGACAGGGCCCGCACCACCGCGGCGACATCCGCGTTGGCCATTTCCTTGTCGTTGAGGAAGGGGCCCTTGGCCTGCTCGGCCAGGCTGGCGGCACGGCCGTCCCAGAAAAAGCCGCCGGCAGGGGTGCCATCGGCTTCGATGCGGAAAGCCCGGTTGTAGGACAGGTAGCGCATCGATGGCGCCACGCGGCCTCCCAAAGAACTGCCATCGGCACCGAGTTGCACCACGAGGTGGTTCGATGGTGCGTGGGCGTTGGCCGGGTCGTGGCAGCTGGCACAAGCCTGTGTGCCTCCCGCAGACAGGCTGCGGTCCTGGAAGATCTTCTGACCGAGCTGGGCCATGGGCGACAACGATGCCGCCTCGGCGCCGCCACCCGATGGGCTGCTGGCGCCCGCCGAACCGCCACCACCGCAACCAGACAGACCGGCCACCAGCGCGCCAACCGCCATCCACAAAGTGACGGTGCGAGGGCGGATCCAGGGGGCGTGCTTTCTTCGCGGCATGTTGCTGAGTTGCAAATAACAATTGTTCTCATTATCACCTGTGTTCTTTACACGACGCAATGACCTCCATCAACTGACGGCAAATCAACACAAGTCCCTGCTTCCTTCTCGCCTTCTTGCAAATGCGAATCGTTCTCATTAATATATGTACACGTTTGTCGCAGACCCCTTCTGCCGAACCTGTGCACGCACTCGGATCGCCGGGCAAGCCGCAGGGGACAACGTCGCCAGCCTGACTGTGGGGGTCAAGCGGACGGCGGACGGGGTGGCGACAAACGCTTTTTTGAATGCCCGGACGCTGCCCATCCACCGTTGGCAGCGCCCACACCGTTTGTCCACCTCGCTCGGGCGAAACAACCTTCGCCGCCATTGCCACCATGCACCACCACGCTCCCACAGACACCCTCTCGCCGGCCACGCCGGCCCGCGCCCCCTCGAACGCAGCTTCGACCGCGCCCTCGTTGGGCGCCCTCGCCGCCGGCGTGGGCCTGAGCCTGCTGGGTGCAACGGGCATGGCCCAGACAGCACCCAGTGCGCCCACTGCGCCCACCGAAGCCACGCTGCCCGCCGTCACCGTCACGGAAACGAACCAGAAGCCGGAGGCCAAGAGCACCTACCAGGCCACCACCACCACCATCGGCAAGGGCAAGCAGGCCCTGCGCGACATCCCGCAATCGATCACCGTGGTGACCGAG
>CAIQIL010000696.1 GCA_903871865.1 uncultured Burkholderiales bacterium | reverse complement strand
GGATCTGCCCCTTACCGGCGTCCTGAGCGGGGTCGAGCTTGTGGGGGTGGCTGAGCTCGGTCTCAATCCAAGAGCTTGAGGTTTCGCTTGATGTCGTCAAGCTTTGTGCTCGTAGGCACGCGGCCCTTTGACGCCCCTGCGCTTTTTCTCAGTGGTCGCGCTGCGCGGGAGCCAGGCTGCTGGTCGAGGTTAGGCAGCCTCTCATCCTCAGTGCTGAGGATGCATTCAGCGTGCCCGTCGGTTGCCTCTAGCCCTTGAGTGCGTTGTGACGCCTGCGGCCCAGCATGCGCTGAAGTTCTGACAGGGCCCTGAGGGGGGACCAGCCGGGTCAGTTCTGCGTAAAAGGTGTCGGGATGCCAGTAGCGACGCCCGCCGACACACGTCGGCGGCGGCACCAGGCCTTGCTTGATCCACTTTTCCAAACAGCGAGTGGAGATGCCAAAAATGGCCTGCACGTCGGCCTTTCCCAGAAGACGAAATCCTTCACGGACCTGGCTGTCGTTGTGTCGAGGGGTGCAAGCGGCCAGGCTCTGCGCTTCCGGCCACTGTTTGTGCTGAGTCATACCGGTCCCGTAAGTCGTTTCTACGAGAACATGTAGATGGGGTGTTTAGCCCTTGGGTAGTTGGGCGTTGCCCGCGAGCTGGGCGCCCGACTGCGCGCCTGACGGCACTCAGTCAAGTCTCACGAGTTCGACACTATCGGCCGCCATTCGTGGCGTCCACATGTGCGTATAAAACCTGCTTCTTCACTGCTTCGAGTGATGCGTTCTGCGCCAATTCTGCGCCAATCTGAGTTCGCGAAAATGCGCGAACAGACGCAAACGCCTGTGCTAAGCTGTTGATCTGTAAGGAAAACCCGACCCGTTTGGTGCGCTGAGCATGATTCGGGACGTAGAGGCCGGAGGTTCGAATCCTCTCACCCCGACCAGGATTGCACATGGTCACGCCGCGAAGGTGTCCCCAAGGGGATCATCTCGCGGCGTTGTCGTTCCTGGTCGGCCACGGCGCACAGGGCGCTTCCTGGCAAGTGACAATGGCGCATCGCCACTCCCGAGAGAAGCCCATGACCCGCCCCACCATCGCGCGGATCGCCGCACGCGAATCGACCTTGGGCGAGGGCCTGCGCATCCGGCGAGCCCTGCCCACCCGCGAGCGCCGCATGGTCGGTGCCTGGTGCTTCCTCGACCACATCGGCCCCATCGCTTTCGGGCCTGGGCAAGGCCTGCACGTGGGCGCGCACCCGCACACCTGCCTGCAGACCTTCACCTGGATGATCGAGGGCGAGATCTGGCACCGCGACAGCCTGGGCAGCGACCAGGTCATCCGTCCGGGGCAGGTCAACCTCATGACCGCGGGACGGGGCATCGTGCACACGGAAGATGCGGTGCTGCCTGGCCAGCGCATGCACGCCGCGCAACTTTGGATCGCGCTGCCGCCCGACGTCGCCGATGGCGCCCCGGCCTTCGAGCACCACGCCGAACTGCCCCGCTGGTCGCAGGAGGGTTGCGACTGCACCTTGCTGGTGGGCCATTGGGGCGAGCACACGGCACCCACGCGGGTCCACACGCCCCTGGTCGGGCTGGACATCGCTTGTGCGCAAGGCACCGCACAGCCGCTGGACCTGCCACTGCGAGCGGATTTCGAGCACGGCCTCCTGCCATTGGAGGGCGAGGTGACCATCGACAGCGCCGAAGGCCCGCAGCGCTTCGCGGCGGGTGAGTTGGCTTACCTGGCGCCCTGGGCCGGCCATGTCCGCCTGACGTTGTCCCCAGGCAGCCGCGTCTTGCTCATCGGTGGCGAGCTCTGGCCGCATCCCATGGTGATGTGGTGGAACTTCGTCGGGCCCAGCCAGGCGCACATCGTCCAGGCGCAGGCCGATTGGGAGTCCGGTGCGCCCCGGTTCGGCCGGGTCCCCGGCGACGGCGGCCACCGTTTGCAGGCGCCGCCGCTGCCCTGGAAAGCCTGAGCTCGACCCCAGGAGCCCCCAGGGCCTTGTTGGCCGGGCCTCTCCGCGCCGTGACCTCGTTCAGGGCGCCAGCTTGGCGGGGTTGGCCTTCGGCACGGTGATCGACGACACCTGCAGGCGGTTGAGGCCGTCACGCACCTCGAAGACCGCACCCAGCGTTTGCACGTTGCTGATGGCGGCGGCGGTGTCCACCTGCCAGAACTCGCACACGCAACGCTGTGCGTTGGCATCGATCAGCATGTAGCCGCGCTTGTCCAGGTCGATGTGCTTGAAGTGCGGGTTGGCCGGCTTGAGGCTGTTGGCCACGGCGCCGGTCGGGTCGGTCACGCCGGGCGAGCTCACCGAAGTGCCCACGAACTCCACGGCCAGCGAGCCTTCGCCCGTCAGCGGGTTGTAGCCGCCCAGCGAGGGCTCGGGGTTGTTCGGGTCCTGCGTCAGGTCGGCGGCCCAGGCGCTGTGGATGTCGCCCGTCAGCACGACGACGTTGTTCACGGGCTTGGCACCGTTCACGCCCTTGATGACGTCATAGACGCGGTTGCGGGCGGGCTGGTAGCCGTCCCACTGGTCCGAGTTGAAGAACACGCCACCGCCGAAGGCATTGGGCGCGCCCTTGACCTTGAGTTGGGCGAACATCACGCCCTGGCCCAGCACTTTCCACTTCGCGGTGCTGGTGCGCAGCTTGTCGAACAGCCAGGTTTCTTCCTCGGCGCCCAGCAGTTGGCGCGACGGGTCGGCGAAGGCGCCGGTCTGCGTGAACGCCAGGCCCAACGGCGTGGGGATGCTGCCGTCGAGTTGCTTGGCACGGGCGCCCAGGCGCTCTTCCAGCATGATCAGGTCGACCAGGTTGCCGAAGGCGAAGCTGCGGTTGTTGCGGCGCAGGTTGGCCGGGTCCACCACGCGCACGGGCATCCACTCGTAGTAAGCCTGCAGGGCGGCCTTGACGCGCTCGGGCCAGGCGCCTTCGGTGTCGGGCTGGTGGTTCTCAGCGCCGTCTTTCCACGAGTTGTTGGCCGTTTCGTGGTCGTCCCAGATGGCGATCAGCGGGTGCTGGCGGTGCATGGCCTGCGAGTCGGCATCGCGCTTGTACTGCGCGTGGCGCATGCGGTAGTCGGCCAGGGAGACGATTTCGTGTGCGGGCTCGCAAGGGCGGACATCGCCGTACTGGCCATTGCCGTATTCGTAGATGTAGTCGCCCAGGTGCACCACCATGTCCAGATCGGCGCGCTCGGCGATCTGGCGGTAGGCGTTGAAGTAGCCGTAGGCGAAGTTGGAGCAGCTCACCACGGCCATGCGCAGGTGCTTGGCCTCACCCTGGGGCAGGGTCTTGGTGCGGCCCATGGCCGAGATGGCGCCCTGGGCGCGGAACTGGTAGTAGTAGGTCGTGTCGGGGCGCAGGCCGGTGACGTCGAGCTTGACCGTGTGGTCGCGCTCGGGGCCGGTCTTGAACTTGCCGCGGGTGACCAGGCGCTTGAACAGCGGGTCCAGGGCGACCACGAAGTGCACCATGACCTTGCCGTCGCGGCGGGCGTCGCCGTCCTCGCG
>CAIQIL010000695.1 GCA_903871865.1 uncultured Burkholderiales bacterium | reverse complement strand
GCGAAGTGGTCGTTGCAGCTGTAGGCGAAGTCCTTGTCGCCTAGGGGCTGCGGCGCGGCCGCGCCACAGGCGCTGCAGTGCGAGGGGGCCTGGTGGCGGAGGTCGGGCAAGTCGGGCAGGGCGGTTGAATCGGTCATGTGGGTCCACGCGGCTGGGGTGCCCAGTGTAGGGACGCTGCGCGTGCGCGCCGTGTCAACCGCGCCTTTGCCGCTGAAACCGGCACACGCGCCCCAAAAAGGGGCGTGCGTGTCGCAAAAAGCGGCTGTGCTGTCGTGAAAAGCGAGTCGCGTGTCGCGAAAAGCGAGTCCGTTGCCGCTTCAAGCGGCACCTCTGTCGCAAAAAGCGCGTCGCTTGTCGTGAAAAGCGCGTCATGTGCCCCTCAAAGGGGCATGTGTGTCGTGAAAAGCGAGGACGCTGTCGCCAAAAGCGACTCGCGTGTCGCGAAAAGCGCGTCCTGTGCCGCCCAAAGTGGCACGGGCGCCGCGGTAAGCTGCCGCCATGCCTCACATCCCTTTGCCCATGCTGGCACGGCGGGCGGCCTGCCTCGCGCTGTGGGCGCTGGCCGGTGCAGCCCTGGCGGCTGGCGCTGCGGAGCCTGTGCCGCCACCGCAGCCCCTGCCGCCAGTCACGCCCATCGCCACGCTCGACGTGCCCCGCTACATGGGCACCTGGTTCGAGATCGCCAAGTACCCCAACCGCTTCCAGCGCCGATGTGCGCGCCACACCTCGGCCGCGTACGCCTTGCAGGGCGACGGCACCGTGCGGGTGGCCAACCGCTGTCGCACGGCGCAGGGCGACACGATCGAAGCGATCGGCCAGGCCCGGCAAATCGGCGCTGCCTCATCGCCCAAGCTGGAAGTGCGCTTCGCGCCGGCGTGGTTGTCTTTCCTGCCCATGGTCTGGGGCGATTACTGGGTCATCGACCTGGACGCGCGCTACCAGCTGGTCGCCGTGAGCGAGCCCCGCCGCGAATTCCTTTGGGTGCTGTCGCGCGCGCCGCAGGTGGACGCCCAGGCCTACCAGGCCCTGCTGGGCCGCCTGGCGCAGCAAGGCTTCGACACCGGCCGGCTGGTGCGCACGCCGCAGGACTGAGCATCAGCGACTCCCCCCACGCCATTCACCCCAAGGCCCCCCCATGACCACTTCCGTTCGCAGCTACGCCGCCCACTCGCCCACCGGCCGCCTGGGCCTGTTCCAGTTCGACCGCCGCAGCCCGCGGCCCGACGACGTCGTCATCGAGGTTCTCTACTGCGGGGTCTGCCACTCCGACCTGCACACCGTGCGCAACGACTGGGGCGGCTCCAAGTACCCCATCGTGCCGGGCCACGAAATCATCGGCCGGGTCGTGGCGGTGGGTGCCGAGGTGAGCCGCTTCCAGGCGGGTGAGCGCGTGGGCGTGGGCTGCATGGTCGCCTCCTGCCGCCATTGCGGCAGCTGCGGCAAGGGCTGGGAGCAGTACTGCGAGAGCGGCGCCACCTACACCTACAACAGCAAGGACCCGATCGACGGCAGCGCCACCCAGGGCGGCTACAGCGAGCAGATCGTGGTGGCCCAGGACTTCGTGCTGAAGGTGCCCAAGTCGCTGGACCCGGCCGCAGCGGCACCGCTGCTGTGCGCCGGCATCACGACCTGGTCGCCGCTGCGCCACTGGCAGGTGGGGCAGGGCAGCCGCGTCGCCATCGTGGGTCTGGGTGGCCTGGGTCACATGGGCCTGAAGCTGGCCAAGGCGCTGGGTGCCGAGGTGACGCTGTTCTCGCGCTCGCCGGGCAAGGAGGCCGATGCGCGCCGCCTGGGCGCCGACCGCATCGTGATCTCGACCGACGAGGCGCAGATGGCCAGCGTGGCGGGCCGCTTCGACCTCGTCATCGACACCGTGCCCTACGAGCACGACGTGAACCCCTACCTGCCCACGCTGGCATCGAACGGCACCCTCGTGATGGTGGGCTACCTGGGGCCGCTGAACGTGCCGCTGAACACCGTGCCCATGGTGCGCAGCCGCAAGGCCCTGGCCGGCTCCTTGATCGGGGGCATCGCCGAAACGCAGGAGATGCTGGACTTCTGCGGCCAGCACGGCATCACGTCGGACATCGAGCTCGTGCGCATCCAGGACATCAACGAGGCCTACGAGCGCCTGCTCAAGGCCGATGTGAAGTACCGCTTCGTGATCGACATGGCCTCGCTCAAGGACAAGGACATGGAGAAGGGCACGGACAAGGCCGCGGCCTGACGGCCATCAGGCGGCCTGGTTCATCACGCCGCCACCGTCTTGGAAAAGACGTTGATCACCACCACCCCGGCGACGATCAGGCCGATGCCGACCAGTGCGCCGGCATCGAGCTTCTGGCCCAGCCACAGCCAGCCCAGCAAGGTCACGAGCGCCACGCCCAGGCCGGACCACACCGCGTAGGTGATCGACACCGGGATGGTTTTGAGGATGAGCGAGAGCAGGAAGAAGGACACGCCGTAGCCCACGGCCACCGCCAGGGTGGGCCAGGGCTTGGTGAAGCCCTCGGCGTACTTCAGGGAGGTGGTGGCGATCACTTCGGCACAGATCGCGATGGCCAGCATCAGCCAGGGTTTCATGGGGTTTCCTTGAGATCGGGGGGCTGACAATCGGGGCTCACCGCAGCTCGTCCTCGCTGGGCTCCAGCAGGAACGAGGCCCGCGTCAGCAGCTTGTTGAGCCAGCGGTTGCGGTGCTGGAAGAGGTTGTAGGTCGGGTGCATTTCGCAGCCCAGCTGGCGCTTGAAGGCGTAGCTCGTCACGCCGAAGTCCACATGGCGGATGCCATCGCGGATGCAGATGTTCACCGCCTGCAGCATCAGCGCGAAGTAGAGCTTGTGCGCATGGGCCTTGGCGTAGTCCATGCCGATGTACTTGCAGTACATGGTGTCGCGGTCGCACATGAGCTGGTGGAAGCCCAGCATCTCGTCGCCCTCGAAGTAGAAGATGTACTTGCTCAGGGGCCCGGTTTCGCGGAAGTAGGCGGGGTTGAGCTGCTCGAACTGGATGTCGGCGTTGTCGCAGGTTTGGCGGTAGAGGGCGTGCACAAGGTCCACATGCGTCTCGGGCAGGCCATCGACCTCTTCGAAGCGCAGCGAAGCCGCGCCCTTGAGCTTGCGTTTGAGGTCGGTGCGGACCTTGTGCTTGAGCTCGGCCCAGTAGTCGGGCGTCACCGTCAGCACGGGCACCGGCAGGCCGACCACCCGGTGGAAGCCGGGCAGGGTCAGGCTGGCGTCGAAGCCCTTGTAGGAGACCAGGGGCGCGAGCTTGAGCAGCTCGGCGTTGACCAGGGCCAGCACCTCGGGCGAGGTCTCGCCCTGGATGCGCCCGACGTCGGCCGAGGGGTGACCGACGAACGCCATCTTCAAGGACAGGGGCGCCATCAAGGTCTTGAGGATGCCCGGCGGCATCATCGTGTTCAGGGGCAGGCGCATGGTGAAGAACGGCGCGATGCAGACCACCTTGCCATCGCGCCGCACCGT
>CAIQIL010000694.1 GCA_903871865.1 uncultured Burkholderiales bacterium | reverse complement strand
CCGTGCAGCAGTTGCTGGCGGGTCAGCCTTGGGCCGCGCTGTGCGAGGGCTTGGCCGAGGCTTGGCCAGATCAGGACGCCACCACCTTGGCCGCGCAATGCCTGCGCCGCTGGGTGGACGAGGGCGTGCTGGCCGAGGCGGTGATGGGGCCGGTGAACACCGCCTGAGCGTGGTCGCCTGTCAGGGCAAGCCGCTGGCGGTCACGCCACGTTCAGGCGAGGCTGCGGCGGCGCGAAGCCACCCAACCGGCCACGGTCAAGCCGGCCAGTGCCAATGCAAAGCCGTCGGCTTCGGGCACGGGGGTGATGTTCACGTTGCCGCCGTAGCTGGCGGTGGGGCCGTAGGCCAGACCGCGGATTTCCAGCGCGTACTGCACACCGGCGGTCAGCGGCAGCGGGGTGTCGAAGGCCGTCACATTCAGGGAAACGCCGTTGAGGGGCGTGACCGTGGTCCAGGCGTAAGCCAGGGTGGTGTTCGGCGTGCCCGTGGTCAGTGCGTCAGTGACGGCGTAGAAGCGGGCCTGCAGGTTGTCAATGCCCAACAAATTGGTGAAGTTCACGCTCACGGCCGATGCGGTCAGGTGGCCGTTCTCGCCAGGCATCGTGAAGACGTAGTCGTCGTAGAAATTGAAGTTGGCCGAGGTGCCGGGGAACTGCGGGCCCAGGCTGCGGGTGACCACGCTGCCATCGATGCTGCCCGTGTTGGTGATCGTCGAGCCGTCGCGGCTGGACGATGCCGACGTGGTGTAGCCCGCGGTGCCGGCGATGCTGGTGAAGGTGTCGCCGAAGGAGCGCGAGTAGGGCAGCGGCGAGATCACGCCGAAATCAGCCTGAACCACGTTGATCACGTTGGCCGAGGCTTGCGTGCTGAGGGTGGCGGAAACGATGGCCCATGCGGCCAGGGCGATGCGGGTGCGGGTCATGAGGGAACTCCCAGAAGGCAATAGCGGTGTCGATGTGTTCGGCGGGGTACTGCTTGGAGCGTCGTCTCATGAACGGAACGCGGCGCATGCCGCGGCCGGTCCGCTGGAGGGGGCCAGAAACTGCCAGGACGCTGACCAGGTTGCGCTGGGGCACACGGCCGCAGACGCTCACTGGATTGCGCCCAGCTTAGGCAGCTTGCGTGTCACCGTTGCGGTGACGGAGGGCGTGGACCGTGAGGCGTTCGGTCCATGGCGTGCGATCAGAAGCGTGGCAGCGTGGCCAGTGCTTCGCGCAGCGCCGGTGTCTGGCCCATGGCCTGGGCCGGGGGCGTGCGCAGCTCGCCGCAGCGCGCCAGCATCGGGATGGCCTTGCCCGGGTTGAGGCGGCCCTCGGGGTCGAATGCTGCTTTGAAGGCCAGCATCTGGGCGCGCTCGGTGTCGGTGAACTGTACGCACATCGCGTCGAGCTTTTCCACGCCCACGCCGTGTTCACCCGTGATGCTGCCGCCCAGGCCCACGGCCGCCGTCAGGATGGCGTTGCCGAAGGCTTCGGCGCGGTGCAGCTCATCGGGGTCGTTGGCATCGAAGAGGATGAGCGGGTGCATGTTGCCATCGCCCGCGTGGAAGACGTTGCAGCAGCGCAGGCCGAATTCGCCTTCCATCCGGGCGATGGCGGTGAGCATCGTGGCCAGGGCCTTGCGCGGGATGGACGCGTCCATGCAGAGGTAGTCCGGGCTGATGCGGCCGGTGGCGGGGAAGGCGTTCTTGCGACCGCTCCAGAAGCGCAGGCGCTGGGCCTCGTCCTGGCTGAGTTCGATGCGCGTGGCGCCCGCCGTTTGCAGCACGGCCGTCAGGCGTTCGATTTCTTCTTCCACCTCTTCCGGCGTGCCGTCGCTCTCGACCAGCAGGATGGCGGCGGCGCTCAGGTCGTAGCCGGCGTGCACGAAGTCCTCGACGGCGCGGGTCATGGGCTGGTCCATCATTTCCAGCCCGGCGGGGATGAGGCCGGCGGCGATGATGGCCGCGACGGCATCGCCGGCCAGGCCGACGTCGTCGAAGCTGGCCAGCAGGCAGCGCGCCACCTGGGGTTTGGGCAGCAGGCGCACCGTGACTTCGGTGACCACGCCCAGCAGGCCCTCGCTGCCGATGAAGGCCGACAGCAGGTCCAGGCCGGCGGCGTCCAGGGCCTCGCTGCCCAGCGCGAAGGCTTCGCCCTCGACGGTGAAGCCGCGCACGCGCAGCACGTTGTGCACCGTCAGGCCGTATTTCAGGCAGTGCACGCCCCCGGCGTTTTCGGCCACATTGCCGCCGATGGTGCAGGCGATCTGGCTGCTGGGGTCGGGCGCGTAGTACAGGCCGTGGGCGGCCGCGGCTTCGCTGATGGCGAGGTTGCGCACGCCGCAATCGACCACGGCCGTGCGCGCCAGCGGGTCGATGTGCTGGATGCGGTTGAGGCGGGCCAGCGACAGCGTCACGCCGGCGGCGTCGGGCAGGGCGCCGCCAGAGAGGCCGGTGCCACCCCCTCGTGCCACCACGGGCACACCGAGCGCGTGGCAGGCGGCCAGCACCTGCCCGACCTGGGCATGGGTTTCGGGCAGGGCCACGGCGAGGGGGCGTTGGCGGTAGGCGCTGAGGCCATCGCACTCGAACGGGGCGACGGCCTCGGTGTGCCACAGCACCGCCTGGGCGGGCAGCACGCGCAGCAGCGCTGAAACCACGGCTTGTTGGCGCGCTGCCAAGGTGACGCCGTCAAGGTTGCGGGAAGACGGCGGGTTCGGGTCGGTCGCTGCGTGCATGGCACGACTGTAGCGTTTTCAGCCCACATGCACGTCGGAAAGTCGGCCCAGCAGCAGGGCATCGCGCGGGTCGATGGCGAGGCGGGCGCCGTGCCCTTCGAAGCGGTAGAGCGCACCCGTGGCCGAAGAGCGCACGCTCAGCACGCCGTGCCCGTGGAAGGTGGCGTGCATGTCGCGGCGCCGTTGGGGCGGGAGGCCTTCCTGCCGGTGGGCCTGGCTGCGGCTGGCGTGGGGCGTCTGGCCTTTGCCGCCACCGTTGCCGCCGTTGTCACCATGGCCACGGCCTTGGGATGCCATCCAGGCCTGGGTCAGGGCGG
>CAIQIL010000693.1 GCA_903871865.1 uncultured Burkholderiales bacterium | reverse complement strand
CAACCCCAAGCCGCGCATGTTCCGCCTGCCCGAGGCGAATGCGCTCATCAACCGCCTGGGCTTCAACAACGAAGGCCTGGACAGCTTCCTGGCCAACGTCAAGCGCGCGAGCTTTCGCCGCAACGGCGGCGTCCTGGGCCTGAACATCGGCAAGAACGCCGTCACGCCCATTGAAGACGCCGTGGACGATTACCTGATCGGCCTGGACGGCGTCTACCCGCACGCCGACTACGTGACCGTCAACATCTCCAGCCCGAACACCCAGAACCTGCGCGCGCTGCAAAGCGACGAGGCCCTGGACGCCCTGCTCGGCCGCCTGCAGGAGCGCCGCCAGCAACTGATCGGTCAGCACGGCCGCACGGTGCCGATGTTCGTGAAGATCGCGCCCGATCTGGACGAAACCCAGGTGGGCGTGATCGCGGCAACGCTGCAGAAAAACGGCATCGACGGCGTGATCGCCACGAACACGACCATCTCGCGCGAGGCCGTCCAAGGCCTGCCGCATGCCACAGAGACCGGTGGCCTGAGCGGTGCGCCGGTGCTGGAAGCCAGCAACCAGGTGATCCGCCAGCTGCGTGCGGCGCTCGGCCCTCGCTACCCCATCATCGGGGTGGGTGGCGTCATGAGCGCGGCCGATGCCCGTGCCAAGCGCGATGCGGGTGCCGACCTGGTGCAGATCTACACCGGCCTCATCTACGAAGGCCCGGGCCTGGTGAAGGCCTGCGCCGAGGCGCTGCGCCACGCTTGATGGGGGCGAGCGCGGTGGGCGCGCTGGTGGGTGCGCTGTGCGTCAGCCCAGCGACATCATCCCGCTGACCGGTGCCTCGACCGGCAGCAGGTTGTCCACCAGGCGGATGGCGCGTTCCAGGGCCTGGCCGCATTCCTTGGGGCCGAGCTCCAGCGGGCGCGCGTAGCGCAGGTGCACCTGCTGCATGGCCGCCAGGAACTTGGGGCCTTGCAGCGCAGTGGCGTTGACCACCTCGTTGGCCATGCTGGCCACGGTGCGCAGGATGTCGTCGGGGTTGGCCGGGTGGCGCACACCGCGTTGCAGGCCCACCGGGCGGGCTGCCTGGACCAGGCGCTCGTGCAGGCCCCAGTGGCGCATGACGGCGGCCGTCAGGTCGTCGAGGTTGATGCCCAGCACGGCACCGGCAGCCGCTTCCAGGCTCATGCCTTGCGTGGTCTGGCCACCGGGTTCGCTGGCAGGCGCGGCCTGCATCAGGCGCTGGATCTGCAGGGCCTCGTCGGGGAAGTGGTAGAGCACGAGCAACCAGCTCAGGCGCTGCGACATGGCCGCGATGCTGGCCTCTTCGTCGTGGATGGAGAACGGTGCCATCAGCCGGGCGATGTGGCCGGCCAGGCAGGTGTTGCGCAGCTCGTCTTCCAGGGCCTTCATGGCCGCCTGGCCCGCTTCGTCCGACATGCTGGCCATGGCCGCCAGCACACCGGGCCAGCTGCGCACCGCGGCCTGCACCTGGCGCAGTCCCTTTTGGCCGAGCAGCAGCACGGCGCGCGACAGCGTGGTGACGCCATCGTCGCTCGATGTGCTGGTGTAGCCCGCGGTGTTGACCGCGCGCATCAGCTCCCAGACCAGGGCGGGGTTCTTCACCATCACATCGACGAAATCGTCCACGCGCAGGGAATCGGCCGACAAGGCGGCGATGAAGCCGCGCTCGGTGTCGGGCCGCCCAGGCAGGGAGCCGACGCTGTTGAGGCGGTCGAGCAGCAAGGCCAGCGGCCCGCCGGAGTCGGTGGCGTTGGTCTTGACCCAGCCCTGCAAGGCGCTCAGCAGGGTGCGGGCATTGAGGTAGCGCTGGCGGTGCTGGCGGTCGGTCGCGCGGTTGACGATGGAGCGCAGCGTCTCGGGCACCGGGTGGGGCGTGGTCCAGGGCAGGCGCACGATTTCAGCGCCCACGCGGTTGGCCGCGCTGTAGAGGTCGGCGTCGTCGAGTGCCGGGTGGTTGGCCAGCAGGCGGTGCAGCAAGAGGCCGGCCATGAGCACGTCGCGCTCGGTGGTTTTGCGGATTTCCTGGCGGCCGCGCGGCGTGCGTTGCGCCTGGCCCGGCTGCAGTGGCACGAGCCCAGCGCCCAGCCCGGCGAGTTGCGCGT
>CAIQIL010000692.1 GCA_903871865.1 uncultured Burkholderiales bacterium | reverse complement strand
TGACCACAGCGGAGCCACACGATGTCGCAGTCGGACCTGTTTGGAGCACCGGCTGAGGCCGATGACGCCGCGACCCCCACCCCGGCGCAGACCTCGGCGCGGACCCCGGCTCAGATGGCCGCGGCCCTGCGCGAGCAACTGAACGCGCACGCGCACCGTTACTACGTGCTGGACGCGCCCAGCATCCCTGACGCCGAGTACGACCGCCTCTTCCAGGCGCTGCAGGCGTTGGAGGCCGAACACCCCGAGTTGCGCACGCCCGACTCACCCACACAGCGCGTGCTGGGCCAGGTGCTCGATGGCTTCCAGCCGGTGCGCCACGCGGTGCCCATGCTGTCCATCCGCACCGAGACGGACACCGAGGCCAGCGGCGCCGAGGCCTTCGACGCCCGCGTGCGCCGCGAGCTGGAACTGCCCGACGACGCCCCGCCCGTGCAGTACGCCGCCGAGCTGAAGTTCGACGGCCTGGCCATCAACCTGCGCTACGAAGACGGCGTGCTGGTGCGCGCCGCCACCCGTGGCGATGGCGAAACCGGCGAAGACGTCACCCAGAACATCCGCACGGTGGGCCAGATCCCGCTGCGCCTGCAAGGGGCAGGTGCCGAGGCGTCTCCGCCGGTGCTGGAAGTGCGCGGCGAGGTCTACATGCGCCGCGACGACTTCGAAGCCCTCAACGAGCGCCAGCGCGAGCAGGGCGGCAAGACCTTCGTCAACCCACGCAACGCCGCCGCTGGCGCCGTGCGACAGATCGACCCGGCCATCGCCAAGCAACGCCCCTTGAGCTTCTTCGCTTACGGCCTGGGCGAGGTGCAGGGCTGGGCCGTGCCCGACACCCACAGCGCCTTGCTCGACGCCCTGGCCGCGCTGGGCCTGCCTGTCTGCGCCGAGCGCACCGTGGCCGAGGGTGCGACGGGGCCGCGTGGCCTGGTCGCCTTCCACCAGGCCATCGGCGCCAAGCGCGACCAACTGCCCTTCGACATCGACGGCGTCGTCTACAAGGTCAACCGCCGCGACCTGCAAGAGCGCCTGGGCTTCGTCACCCGCGAGCCGCGCTGGGCCGTGGCCCACAAATACCCCGCGCAAGAGCAGATGACCGTGGTCGAGGGCATCGACATCCAGGTTGGCCGCACGGGCAAGCTCACGCCCGTGGCGCGCCTCAAGCCGGTGTTCGTGGGCGGTGTCACCGTCACCAACGCGACCTTGCACAACCTCTTCGAGCTGCGCCGCAAGCGCGTGCGCGTGGGCGACACCGTCATCGTGCGCCGCGCGGGCGACGTCATCCCCGAGGTGGTGGGCGTGGTGCCGGCCACGGCCGGCGCCGACGGCCTGCCCTTGCCGCGTGCAACCTATGTGCCGAACTTCCGCATGCCGCGCACCTGCCCTGTCTGCGACAGCACCGTGCTGCGCGAGCCCGGCGAGGTCAACCACCGCTGCACGGGCGGGTTGTTCTGCGCGGCCCAGCGCAAGCAGGCCTTGCTGCACTTCGCCCAGCGCCGCGCCATGGACATCGAAGGCCTGGGCGACAAGCTGGTGGACCAGCTCGTCGATGCCGGCCTGGTGCGCACCCTGCCTGAGCTCTACAAGCTGGGCCTGCTCAAGCTGGCTGCGCTCGACCGCATGGCCGACAAGAGCGCGCAGAACATCGTCACCGCGCTGGAAAAGAGCAAGCAGACGACTTTGCCGCGCTTCCTCTTCGGCCTGGGCATCCGCCATGACGGCGAGGCCACAGCCAAGGACCTGGCCAAGCACTTCGCCCAGCTCGACCGCATCATGGACGCCAGCGAGGAGCACCTGCTGACGGTGCGCGACGTCGGCCCCGTGGTGGCGCACAGCATCCGCACCTTTTTCGACCAGCCCCACAACCGCGAGGTGGTCGAGCAGTTGCGCGCCTGCGGCCTGAGCTGGCCCGAGCACGATGGCGCGTCCAGCATCGACCCGGCCACGCTGCCCTTGAACGGCAAAACACTGGTGCTGACCGGCACGCTGCCCACCCTGTCGCGCGACGAGGCCAAGGCCTTGATCGAAGCCGCGGGCGGCAAGGTTGCGGGCTCGGTGTCGAAGAAGACCAGCTACGTGGTGGCCGGCGAGGAAGCCGGCAGCAAGCTGGACAAGGCCCGCGAGCTGGGCCTGACCGTGCTCGACGAAGCCGGGCTGCAGGCTTTGCTGGCCTCCGGCCCTGCAGCCACTGCAGCCCTTGCGCCTGGCGACACGGCACCCAGCGCCCCCCATCACGACACCGGAGCCCCCTGATGGCCGTGCGCGACATCCTGAAAATGGGCGACCCGCGCCTGCTCAAGCCCGCCGAGCAGGTCGAGCCAAAGGCCTTCGGTTCGCCCGAACTGCTGGCGCTCATCACCGACCTGAATGACACCATGGCCGCTGCGCAAGGGGCTGGTCTGGCCGCCCCGCAGATCGGCGTGGACCTGGCCGTTGTCATCTTCGGCTTCGGGCGCAGCCAGCGCTACCCGGACGCCCCGCCCGTGCCCGAGACGGTGCTCATCAACCCCCTGATCACGCCACTGTCGGACGTGGAAGAGGAGGGCTGGGAGGGCTGCCTGTCGGTGCCGGGGCTGCGCGGCGTGGTGCCCCGCTGGGCGCGCATCCGTTACACGGGCTTCGATGTGCAGGGCCAGCCCATCGAGCGCGAGGCCGAGGGCTTCCATGCGCGCGTGGTGCAGCACGAGTGCGACCACCTCATCGGCCAGCTCTACCCCATGCGGGTGCGCGATTTCAGCCGCTTCGGCTACACCTCGGTGCTGTTCCCGGAACTGGCCTGACGCCGCCCTGGCTTTCAGGCTGGATCCGGCCGCACAGGCTGCAGCGCATGGGCCTGCAGCACCTCCAGCGGGATGACTTGCAGAGCCGCCTCGTGGGTGGCGTCCAGCGCCACCGGGGGCGCCACGCCTGCGCGCCAGGCCTCCAGCCAGCGCTCGGCACACAGGCACCAGCGGTCGCCCGGCTGCAGGCCGGGGAAGCGCCATTCGGGCCGCGGTGTGGAGAGGTC
>CAIQIL010000691.1 GCA_903871865.1 uncultured Burkholderiales bacterium | reverse complement strand
GGACCACAGCGTCGTGCTGTTCGAGGCGCCCCACCGCATCGAGGCCCTGGCCGCCGAGCTGGCCGAGGTGCTGCCCGACGGCCAGGTCACGCTGTGCCGCGAACTCAGCAAGCAGTTCGAAACCATCGCCACCGTGGCCGTGGCCGGGTTGCCGGCCTGGCTGCAGGCCGACGCCAACCGCCTGCGCGGCGAGTTCGTGTTGGTGGTGCATGCCCAGCCCCCTGCGCCGCAAGCTGCTGGCATCTCGCCGGAGGTGTCGGCGCTGCTGGGCGAGTTGGTGCGCCACGTGCCGGTGAAGCAGGCCGCCGCCCTGGTGGCCGATGTGCTCGGTTTGCCGCGCAAGGCGCTGTACGACGACGCCTTGCGCCTGCGCCAGGCCGACGATCACGCCAACGATCACGCTGACGACCCCGCCAGCGAAGGCTGAGGCCCGCATCCCCCGATGCCCCCCACCCGGCGTAGCCCGCCCGGGTGGTCAGGCCTGCCTTGTGCAGGATTTCACGCCCTGATGCCTTCGATGGCCGGGCTTTCGGGCACCTGACCCATGCCTGAACACTGCCTCATCCCCCTCATCTGCGGGGATGTGTGCGCAATTTGCCGCCAAACGCGCTTTACACACATCGAGGGAGAGAGGTTTCCCCGCTGCGAGGGTATGCCCTGAATTTAACGAAAAGTGTTCTCCAGATACTGCGTCTGTCTGCGTTCAACGCACATCCGTTTCCCTTCCCGCAGGCACACACACAACAGGAGCACGAGCATGACCTTCACTTCGACCCGCAAGGGCGCCCTCAAGGCGGTCTGCGTCGCCGCCGCCGTGGCTGGCCTCGCACTGGCAGCCCCCGCCGCCCACGCCACCGGCACCACCGCCAAGACCAAGTACCCCGTCGTGCTGGTCCACGGCTTCATCGGCTTTGACAGCATCCTGGGCGTCGTCAACTACTTCTACGACATCCCTGGCAACCTGCGCAACGAAGGCGCCACGGTCTACATCGCCTCGGTGAACCCGTCGCAGACCACCGAGTTCCGCGGTGAAGAGCTCATCCAGCAGATGAAGCAGTGGGCCGCCAAGGACGGCGTCACCAAGTTCAACCTGATCGGTCACAGCCATGGCGGCCCGACCGTGCGCTACGCCGCTGGCACCGTGCCCACGATGGTGGCCTCGGTCAGCACCGTGGCTGGCACGCACTTCGGCACCGTGGTTGCCGACGAGCTGGGCCCGCAGGTCGCTGGCGACAAGACGCTCAATGGCCTGGCCACCGCTGGCCTGAAGCTGATTTCCTGGCTGACCGGCAACAAGACCACCGACAGCACCAACCTGGCCGCCGCCCTGAGCTCGCTGTCCACCGCTGGCGCCGCCACCTTCAACGCCAAGTTCCCCGCCGGCGCACCCACCACCGCTTGCGGCACGGGTCCGGAAGTTGCCAGCGTGGCCGGCAACAGCATCCGCTTCTATTCCTTCTCCGGCACGGCCGTCAAGACCAACGCCTGGGACATCTCCGACCTGATCCTGGCAGGCACCGCGCCCTACTTCAAGGACGAGCCCAACGACGGCCTGGTCGGCCGCTGCGCCAGCCACTGGGGCAAGGTCATCAAGGACGACTACGCCTGGAACCACCTCGACGAAATCAACCAGGTGCTGGGCACCATCGGCAAGGGCGCGCCTGACCCCGTCGCGTTCTACAAGCAGCAGGTCAACCGCCTGAAGCTGGCCGGCCTGTGAGGCGGGCCGCGCACATCCCCAACACTGGAGACAACACCATGAAATTCAAGCTTTCGCTCTCGTCCATCTGTGCCGCCGCCGTCGTGGCGGGCGTCGCACTGGCCGCGCCGGCCGCCCACGCCGGCGTCCAGGCCAAGACCAAGTACCCCATCGTGCTGGTCCACGGCTTCATCGGCTTCGACAACATCCTCGGTGCCGTCAACTACTTCTACGACATCCCTGGCAACCTGCGCAACGAAGGCGCCACGGT
>CAIQIL010000690.1 GCA_903871865.1 uncultured Burkholderiales bacterium | reverse complement strand
CGTAGAGCTTGACGCCGCCGCCATTGGCTGAGTCGTACTCGCGGCCATCGGCCTCGATCTTGCGCGCCACCAGCACGCCGTTGGTGACCGTGCCCTCGGCCTTCACCACGGTGCCCACGCTCAAAGTGCCCAAGGTCAGGCCGTCTTCGAAGGTGGCCTGAGACACATCCACCGTCACGTCGTTGACCGTGACGGTCGTGCCGTTGATGGCCGCCACCGCGCCACGCACCTTCGCACGGCCCGTGATGGCGCGGTCACGCTTGGCGATGACCTTGGTGGCCGTCAGCGTGCTGCCATTGGCGATGGTGCTGAAGTCGGTGGACGTTGGCACCACCACGCGCACGGCCGTGCCTTCGGTCAGCGCCACACCCGTGGGGCGCAACGTGGCCGTGTTGTAGTCCACGGTGACGGTGATGCCTGTGCGCAGCAGCAGGCTGAAGGTCTTGCTGGTGGTGTTGAGCGAACCGGTCACGATCTTGCCGACCACGGCATAGCCCTCGGCCACGGCCGACTTCTGCTCCACACGGGTGGCGAGGAAGCCGCTGGTGGCGTCGCCCACCACATGCACCTCGGCGTACACCGTGTCAGCGGTGGTGACGGTCAGGTTGGCCGCATCCACGGCAGTCTTCAAGGAAGCCAGCGTCAACGATGCGCTGCTGATCCCTTCGAACACCGTGTTGGCATCCACCTTGATGACTTGGCCTGCCACCGTCAAGGTGCTGGCGGTGGTGTCCACGGCCGACACCGCGCCACGCACACCGCCGTAGACCGTGATCGACGAAGCCGTCGCCGTGGCACTGCTGTCATCCACATCGCCCGACACCGACACCGTCGTGCCCAGCGCAAAGGCGCGGGCATAGGCGCCTTCGGTCTCCGCATCGGTGGCGCGAGCACCACTGGTCGAGAAACGCACCCCGTTCACCACGATGGAGCCCAGGCCCGACACGGCGCCCGAGTACGTGGCGGCGGTCGTGGTCTGGCCGCTGCTGGAAGCCGTGCTGCTGCCACTGCCGCCGCCACCGCAGGCGGCCAGGGCCAGCACGGCGGCCGATGCCAGGGCGCTCAGGGCCACGCGGCCGCGCAGGGGGTTCAGAACGTTCAGGCGCGAAGAATTCAAAGAAGTGCTGGGTTGCATGGTGTCCTCGACAAGGGAAATGGGTACAGCGGGAATCCCGTTTCGTGCATGCACACCTCATTGAATGTGCGTTTTGCACATTTATTCTAACGCATGGGGGTGCTGTCGTTCAAAGCACCGTTACAGACCCTTGCATCCCGCTTTTCACTTCTTCACCAAACCAGGTCAACGCCGCCCCTGCGGGCCCCGTTGAAGGTACAAGCCCGACACACAGGGCTCGCTCAACGGCCCCGGCACTGGGGCCACCAGAACCCACTTCCCTGTTGGAGAACACCATGACCAAGAACCTGCTGATCGCTACCGTCCTGTCGGCCTTCGCTGCTGCCTCCTTCGCCCAAGCCCCGATGGCCAAGGAAGCTGCACCCGCCGCTGCCGCATCGGCTGTGGCCACCGCCGCCTCCGGCGCCAAGCACGAGCACGCCAAGAAGCACGAAGCCATGAAGGAACACCACAAGGCTGTGAAGGCCGAAGCTGGCAAGAAGGCTGACGCCGCCAAGGTCGAAGCTGGCGCCTCGGCCGCCGCTGCCGGCACCGGCATGAAGAAGTGATGTCCGCCCTCGTTTGACGGGGGCAGCCACACAAAGACAAGGGGCGATGCCGCATCAGCAGCATCGCCCCTTGGCGTTGGTGGCCCGGCCAGGCTTGTTGCAGGCCTGGGCCGTGGTGCAGCGTCAGTCCTGCGCGAGGGTGTCTGAGCGCAACCAGGTCCACGACACGCCCATGCCGGCCGTGAAGCCGGTTTGCCGGCGCACCAGCGGGCTGTCGCGGTTGGCTGCCCCGGCCACGGTGTCCATGCGCGCGAAGCCAAAGACGCGCCAGTCGCGGTCCAGCTTGTGGGTGGCGAAGGCGCCCAGGCGCCAAGCCACCAAGCCCGCATGGGCCTCGTAGGCCGGGCGGTCTGCACGCACGTAGGCCGGCGCGACTTCGTAGAAGGTGCGGGCCAGGCGCTGGTCAGCGAAGATGGCGCCCAGGCTGGCGGTGTAGTTCCAGCCGGCGTCCGCACGGCGGCGGAACTGCAACTCGGGCTCCAGCGAGATGCCGCGGTGCGCGCCATGGTCGCTGAGGTCGAACACACCGCGCAGTGGCAACACGGCACGCCAGGCGCCACCACCGGGACCCGCGCCCAGCTCCCAGCGCAGGCGCGGCCCGAACTCGATCAACGTGCCCAGGTTGGGCATGCCGCGACGCGCTTCGATCTTGTCGGAGTTCGCGCCAAAGGATCCGGCCACGCCCAGGTCCAGCTCGAACGTGTCGGTCTTGATGGCGCGCAGGCCGGTGGTGTCGCGGTCGGCGCGCAGCACCTTGCCTCGGTAGAAGAAGTACGGCAGCACCAGGCCGCGGCGGATCTGGTGGTCCGAGCCCGGGTAGGCCTGCTGCGACACCCCCACACCGACCGCGCCCACCTCCCACAGCGGCTGCGGCCCCACCTCGCCCGGATCGGACTGGGCATGCGCACCGCCCGAAGCACCCAGCGCAGCCCAGGCAAGGACCAGGCTGGCGATGAGGGGGCGCTGCAACAAGGTCGGCAGAGTCAGCAGGGTCGGCAGGGGCATGGCGCTCCGATCGGTGCGGTGGGCGGCATGTGCCGCAAGGCCGCCATCATGGCGCAACTCGGCCACACCCACCGTGACAGCCCCGCCTCCATGGCGCGTCATGGACACGTCACGGGCAACATCAGGGGCGCGGCTTGGCGCTCAAGGGGTGGTCACGCAGCCAGTCGAACATCGCCTTGTTCCAGTTCGTCGGCCAGATCAGGTGGTTGACGTTGCCCACCGGGTTGAGCACCGGGTTCTGGCTGGCGCACAAGGCGTTGCACGACGAGACCTCGCGCTTGAGCGCGTTCAGGATGACGTGGCGCTGCTGCAGCTTGGGGAACTGCTGGGCCAATTGCTTGTGGAAGGCCGAACCCGTCTGGCAGATGCCGATGATGTCGCAGCTGTTGTGGACGTCCATCAGCGGCGTGAGGGTGGTGGCGAAGGGCTTTTGCGCGCACGGGTCCTGCACGTCGGAGAACGGATCGGGCGAGGAGTACACCGACGCCGCCGCGACCGAGGGCGTGTTCAAGGCGTAGAGCTGCGCCAGCGCCGCGCCATTCGACCAACCCGTCATGTACTGCCGGTTGGCATCGACGATGCCGCGCGCCTTGACCATGGCGATGAACTGGTCGATGGCCGCCACGTCCAGGTTCAGGAAGGGCGAGTTGCGGTCGAGGTTGCGGTGCCAGTTGTCCCAACCCGGCGCGTACTCGTCGGGGAAGGGGTAGTAGTGGTGGGTGTTGCGGCCAATCGGCACCAGCAGGATGAAGCCGGGGCGTGCCGGGTCACCGGTGAGGTCGGCCTTGCGGGTCTGCGGCTGCCAGCCGGTCAGCGGCACCTGGGGCGCAGCGGGGAACAGCGAGCCTTGCAGGAAGGTCAGCAGGGGCAGCGGCTTGGCCGCCGAGGCCTGTGGCGGCACGATCAGGCAGGCGGCGCGCTTGTCGCCGGTGGGGTCGGTCCAGGTCAGGGTTTCGGCGCCGATCAGGCCGCACTGGTTGAGCACCGAAGCCGCCAAGCCGGACACGGCACCCGAGCCCATGCCCGAGCTCAGGGTGCTGACCGCCGCTGGCGCGCTGCCGTAGGGCACATTGCACTGCGCGGCATTGGTCGACCCCGGCCCGCCTGCGGCGCGCGCCGCCTCGGTGGGATCGGCCGGCCAGGCCCAGGCCTGACCCATCAGGGTGACACCCCACACCAGCGCCGCGACACGGCAAGCCCACAGACCGACATTCCGCATGACATAACCCCTTATGGTTAAAACTCACGCGCAGTTTTTGACAACGCTGGTTTCCAAACAAGCAGGGAAACCCTCTGGACACCCGTGATGGGATGCCCCTCGGCCGCGCGTGGAGGGGATGTCGCACAATCGTGCGTCGCGACCGCTGCCCAGCCCCATGTTCCACCGCCTCACCCTGCCCGTCACCGCCTTCGAACAGAACTGCTCCCTCGTCTGGTGCGACGAGACGAACGAAGCCGCCCTGATCGACCCGGGTGGCGACATCGGCAAGCTGCTGCAGGCCGTCGAGGAACGCGGCCTCACGCTCAAGGCCCTGTGGCTGACGCACGCCCACATCGACCACGCCGGCGCCACCGGCACGCTGGCGCGCACGCTGCAACTGCCCATCGTCGGCCCGCACGAAGGCGACCAGTTCTGGATCGACGCCCTGCCCCAGCAAAGCCAGATGTTCGGCTTCCCGCAGGCCGAAGGCTTCGCGCCCACGCGCTGGCTGCACGATGGCGACGAGGTCGGCATCGGCCGGCACACGCTCAAGGTGCTGCACTGTCCGGGCCACACGCCGGGCCATGTCGTGTTCGTCCACGACGGCACGCGCCATGCTTTCGTCGGCGATGTGCTGTTCAACGGCGGCATCGGCCGCACGGACTTCCCCGGTGGCAACCACGCCGAGCTGATCCACGCGATCACACAGCACCTGCTGCCGCTGGGCGACGACATCACCTTCACGCCCGGTCACGGCCCCGAAAGCACCTTCGGCGAGGAGCGCCGCTTCAACCCCTTCCTGCCGCGCTGAGCCATGGAGGTCGGCTTCATCAGCCCGCGCCAACATGCGCTGGTCTACATCGTCAAGATCCTCACGGGCACGCTGGTGTCCTGGTTCGGCCTGCGGGTCGTGGGCATCGCCGAGCCTTACTGGGCGGTGATCTCCGTCATCATCGTCACCGAGCCGGATTTCTCCGTGGCCCGCGCCAACTTCCGCGCACGGCTCATCAACACCCTCAGCGGCAGCGTCATCGCCTGCCTGGCCCTGGTGCTGCTGGGCGGCACCTTCTGGGCGATGGTGGCGGCGCTCATCACCGCGGTGCTGGTGGCGATGCTGTGGAGCGGCTACCCCAGCAACTGGCGGCTGGGGCCGATCACGGTGGTGATCCTGATGTCGGCGGCGCTGCAAGGGCAAGGCCCCCAGCAGGAGCTCCACCTGGCCTTGCTGCGCGTGGCCGAGGTGCTGGCCGGCAGTGCCGTGGCGCTGCTGCAGGCGCTGGTCTATTCGCGGCTGCTGGCCGAGCGCACGCCTTGAGCTGAGAGCCATGGGCGGGCTCTCGGCAGTCACTGGGCGGGCACGCTGCCTGGGCTCATGCAGGCAGCGCGGCAACTCATCCGATTTCGGCGCTTGTCAGGGCCACGTCCGGCGGCAACAGTGGGGGCTTTCCACCGCACACGCCACGCCATTGCCATGACCTCGCGCCCGACCTCTGCCTGCCTCGCCTCGGCCCTGCTGGCCGCCATGACCTTCGGCCCGGCCCACGCCCAATCTCCCGCCGAGGGCTTGGTGTCCGAGCGCAGCATTTCTGCCGATGCCGCCCTGGAGCTGGCCCTGAGCGACGACGGCGCCAACCCGCACACGCTGGAAAACAGCGAGCGCAAGGCATACACCGCCTTCAGCACCCGGGCTGCGTCCGGCGAGGTGGGCAAGCGCCCCGCCGCCAACCTGGTGTCCTTCCTGCAGCTGGACCGCACCACCGGTGGCGAAGGCGGCCTGCCCATCTTCGCGGGCAAGGAGATCGTGGGCGCGGTCGGCATCTCCGGCGCGCCGGGGGGCGAGAAGGACGCGGCCTGCGCCCAGGCGGGCATCGAGCGCATCGCGCGCAAGCTGGGCAACGGCTGAGCCGCCAGGGTCGAACCCGCAGCCTGCCTAACGGCCTGCCCAGCGCCACCAGGGCCTGAACGCCCACCAGCGCCGCAGCCCGGGCCCGCCCAGCCGGTGTCGCTCGAAATGGCAAGGTTGCGGCCCCACGGCCTCCACCACCACCTCCTGGGCCTGCGCGGCCACGTGCCCGCAGCCGGGCTGGAGCAGGTGGTCCAACGCATCGCCCTCGCGGGTCAGCCACAGGGCGCCCCGGCGCACCAGCACGGTCTCGCCAGGGCGCAGCTTCAGTCGGCGCACCTCGCCCTGCGGCAGGGCCTGCGCTTGCGGAGCAGCGTGTCGCAGGGCGGGGTCTGACAGCAGGGTGGCGCGGGTGGCGGGCATGGCGAGCTTTCAGAGTTTGGCGCGCCTGCAGTGGCCTGCAGACACCTGAGGTGCATGCCCACCACCTTAGGCGCCACCTGCCCGGTGCAACAGGCACAGCGCTGCACCGGCTGAGGGGTGACAGCCCCCACACAGCCGCGTCTGTGCCTGTCAAGCGCGGCCTCATCTGTGCTGGTCAAGCGCACCGAAGTCCGTACAGAATGGTCCGCATGCACGCCCATGCCGACACCCTGTACCTGAAGATCGCCGATGCCATGGCGCGCCAGATCCGCACCGGCACGCTGCCACGCGGTGAGCGCATCCCCTCCGTGCGCAACCTGGCCAGCCAGCACGGGGTGTCGCAATCGACCGTGGTGCAGGCCTACCGCACGCTGGAAGACGCCCGCCTGATCGAGGCCCGCCCGCGCTCGGGCTATTTCGTGGCCGCGCGGCCGCCTCAGCTGCCCGAGCCCGACACCTCGCGCCCGCCGCGCCGCTCG
>CAIQIL010000689.1 GCA_903871865.1 uncultured Burkholderiales bacterium | reverse complement strand
CTGGTAGAGGTGGTCGATGCGGTCGGTGTTGAACAGCGACGAGCGGCGCTTGATGCCATGCACTTCGTAGCCCTTGCCCAGCAGGAACTCCGCCAGGTAAGCGCCATCCTGCCCCGTCACGCCCGTGATCAGGGCCACTTTCTTGCTCATGCTCAACTCGTTTCTGTGAAAATTTTCTTCGTGGTCTTTGCGGCCTGCGCTCATTGCCCAAACAGGCGACTGCGCTGCGACTGCGGCACATGCATCCGCCACTCCCGCACAAAGGCCGCCTGCGCAGCATATGCCGCCTCAGTGTCTGGCGACAGGGAGGACACGCGCACCAACAGGCCATCGGCAATCAAGCCATCCAGGGCGTAACGGATCTGCTGCAGCTTGTGCCGGGTCGCCGTGCTGACGACGTGATCGCCAATGACCATCCAGTAGGTCACGGGCTCCTTGCGCGCACCCAAGAAGGTGTCCACATGCTTGACCTCGATGTCGTGCGCGCCCAATGACAGCATCGCGTCCCGCGGGCTGGACACCGTGAAGCCCTGGGCCGCGTAGCACACCTCGGGGCGGTGCACCTTGAAGCCGTCGGACTGGTCTCGCCCGTAGGCGATGGTCAGCATGATGTGCTCGCCCTGGCTGTTGACGTACACACGGTCAGCCACCTCGGTGTAAATGGCCTTGACCTGCGCGGCCACATCGGGCGGCAGCTCCACGTTCGATGCAGTTTCGTCCACCCGCCAATCACCGAACGTTGGCGGCAAAACCTCGGCCAAAGGCGAGCGTGGGTGCAGATCTGCCATGCGCGTGTGCGGTTGTGCGTATGCGCCAAACCATGAACACACGGCCATCAGCAAGGCGGCCACCACAGCGACGAACATGCCACGCGTGCTCATGCTTGTGCTCCTGGCGCAGCGGCCTTGTCAGTGTCGGACGACTTGAACCACAAACTCAGCACCTGGTCGATGAAGTAAATGCTCACCAGGGACACCGTGAACAGCACCAGGCCGGAGAAGCTGTGCACGAAGCCCTGCCCCACCTCGTCGCCGAAGTAATAGGTCACCAGCACCAGGATGATCACGCGGGTGACGTTGGCCACGAAAGACGTCGGCACGATGGCAATCGCCAGCAGCGTGTTGCGCGCCTTGGAGCGGTAGTTCATCAAGCGCATGTAAAGCAAGCCCAGCGACTCCAGCGTCAACAGCGAGTTCATGCCCGAGCAGGCATCGGCCACCAGCAGTTGGTACTGGCCGATGCTCAACGTCACGCCCGAGCGCGCAATCGGGTAGCCCGCCTCGTACAGCAACCATTCGGTGACCACCGACACCGCCTGCTTGAGCGGCATGGTGATGGCCTGCACCACCACCTCGGGCAGCGGGATCATGAACAGCATGAAAAACAGCGGGAACCACGCCCGGCGCAAGGCCTGCCAACCGTGCAGCAGCAACAAGCAGGCGCCGAACACGATGGGCTGCGCCAGCGTCGTCAACATGTTGATGCTCTGGGAGTGCCCAGCCACATGCAGGAACAAGCCGCCCAGCAACAGCACGAAACCTGACGCGGTCGCGGGCTGCGCCTCGCCTTCCAAGATGCGGAGCCGGTCGTGCCACAACAGCCAGAGCGACACCCCCAGGATCAAGGGGCCGTGGCCGTGTGCATCGTTGTTCCAGACCTCGTCAGCCAGCGTGATGTACGTGGGCACGAACAGGCTCAGCAAACCGATCACCATGACCAGCACAGCCACCGGATTGACCGGGGCCGGCAACGAGAACATCGATGCGAAAGAGGACGGTGACTTTGCGGCGGTGCCCATGGATGGTTCTATTCAGGAAACAGGCGGGATTGTGCCTTGATGACCCCTGCAAGTTCCCGCATTCACCCTGATATTTAGCGTTTCACACACACGCTGGCAAACCCTAGGCAGGGGAACTCCCGCAGCCCCAAAGCACTCTTACTGACGCTTTGTGACATTTCACACCGAGCTTGGGGGGATCATCCGACGGACCGAGCGCTTTCCCTGAACTTTGGCGAATAACGCGACTCGTAAACTTGGTCCCATGGCTCGTCGGTCCGGTGACCGATGGCAACACCAGCATCCCCGAGGTGGGTGGTATGAGACATCCTGATCCCAATTTTGGCTACCCGACACTGTCTCTGACCGAACGCGAACGTATGCTCGCGGGCGTCAAGCAGACCACTCCTAGCAAGGCCTTCATGCGTCGCGGCGCAAACGTTCTCGACTCGCACATCGATGCTGCCTCCTGGGAGGAGGCCATCTCGCGCATCGCGGGGTGGGCAGCGCATCGTCAGTCGCGTTTCGTGGCGCTGTGCAATGTGCACTCTGTCGTCACGGCCAGCCAGGAAGCCGATTTCAACCGCGTGATCGCACAGGCCGACCTCGCACTGCCCGACGGTGCCCCGGTGGCCTGGGCCCTGCGCCGCGAAGGCTTCGCCAGCCAGCAACGCATCAACGGCCCCGACCTGATGTGGCGCTACCTGGGCGTGGCCGAACAACTGGGCCAGTCCGTGTTCTTCTACGGCAGCAGCAACGACACCCTGGACCGCCTGATGGTCCGCATCAAAGCCGCTTTCCCCAAGCTGAAGATCGTCGGCCTGGAGTCGCCCCCCTTCCGCCCGCTGTCGGCCGAAGAAGACCAAGCCTACGTCGATCAAATCAACAAGTCGGGCGCCCACGTGGTGTTCGTCGGCCTGGGCTGCCCCAAGCAGGAAGCCTGGATGGCCAGCCACCGCGGTCGCATCAAGGCCGTGATGCTGGGTGTCGGTGCCGCTTTCGACTACCACGCAGGCACCATCGAACGCGCCCCGCTGTGGATGCAGAAGATCGGCATGGAATGGCTTCACCGCCTGATCAGCGAGCCGCGCCGCCTGGCCAAGCGCTACGCCGTGACCAACAGCGTGTTCATCTACCGCATGGCGAAATCCATGTTGCTGGGTCACAGCACCTCGCAGCACGAAGAAACCCGCTGACACGCAGGCACTCCGGCACGCGCCGGGCATGCCACCCCACAACGCCGCTCGATGAGCGGCGTTTTTCATGGCGCACCTCGACCGCACCACCCCCGCTTGAGGGCGCCGAGATCGGGGCCTCTGCGTTCCATGGAGGGCAGTCGAAGTGTCATCTTCCGTCGATACACTCGCCGCCAGAGTCCTTTCGGACTATCCTGAGACCCGCCCATCCGAGGGGTTACCCGGGAACCCAACCGGGTTTGCGGGCTCTGAGAGGGGCCCTTCAGGATTCAACCGCAAACGCAGACATGCTCCCAAATTCCAAGATTTTCGTGGCCGGGCACAAAGGCATGGTGGGTTCGGCCCTCGTGCGCCGACTCCAGGCCGTCGGCTTCAACCAAGTCATCACACGCGATCGCAGCGAACTCGACCTGCTCGACCAGCGCGCCGTGCACGACTTCGTCCGCACCGAGCGCCCCGACTACGTCTTCATCGCCGCGGCCAAGGTGGGTGGCATCCAGGCCAACAACGTCTACCGCGCCGACTTCCTCTATCAGAACCTCGTCATCGAGGCCAACCTGATCCACGCCTGCCATGTGGCCGACGTGCAGCGCCTGATGTTCCTGGGCTCCAGCTGCATCTACCCGAAGATGGCGCCGCAGCCGCTCAAGGAAGACTGCCTGCTGACCGGCCCGCTGGAGCCGACCAACGAGCCCTACGCCATCGCCAAGATCGCCGGCATCAAGCTCTGCGAGGCCTTCAACGCCCAGCACGGTCGCCAATACATCAGCGTGATGCCGACCAACCTCTACGGCGTCAACGACAACTACGACCTGAACAACAGCCACGTGCTGCCCGCGCTCATCCGCAAGGCCCACGAAGCCAAGCAGCGCGGCGACAAGAGCCTGGTCGTCTGGGGCACGGGCTCGCCCATGCGCGAGTTCCTCTACGCAGATGACCTGGCCGATGCCTGCGTGCACCTCATGCAACAAGGCTACGACGGCCCGCTGGTCAACATCGGCACGGGCACCGACGTGACCATCCGTGAACTCGCCGAGACGGTGGTCAAGGTGATCGGCTTCCAGGGCGAGCTGAGCTTCGACACCAGCAAGCCCGACGGCACGCCGCGCAAGCTGATGGACGTTTCGCGGCTGCATGGCCTGGGCTGGCAGGCCCGCACCGGGCTGGAAGATGGCATCGCCCTGGCCTACCAGGACTTCCTGGCGCGCCACCCCGACTCGCACTGATCTCTCTCGATCGCACTGAAGCAGGACCCCCCATGTCGCTTGAATATGTGTTTGCCGTGCTGCGGGCACGCTGGCTGATCGCCACCATCACCCTGGTGACCGTGTTCGGCGCCGTGGCTGCCTACACCTGGGTGATGCCACGCAAGTACATCGCCACCTCCTCGGTGGTGCTGGACATCAAGAACCCCGACCCGATCGCCGGCATGGCACAAGCGGCCATGGGCTCGCCCACCTACATGCTCACGCAGATCGAGGTGATCACCAGCACCCGGGTGGCCGAGAAGGCCGCACGCATCCTCAAGCTGGACCAGGTGCCCGAGCTGCGCGCCAACTGGCAAAAGGCCACGGGCGGCCTGGGCAGCTTCGAAGCCTGGGTGGCTGGCGCCATCAAAGGCGGCCTGGAAGCACGTCCGCTGCGTGGCTCCAACATCATCACCTTCATCTACACCTCGGAAGATCCGAAGTTCGCAGCCGCCGCGGCCAACGCCTTCATGCAGGCCTACCTGACCACGGCGGTCGAGCTGCGGACCAACCCGGCCAAGCAGTTCAACGAAGAATTCGACGCCAAGGCCAAGGAACTGCGCGAGAAGTACGAAGCCGCACAGCGCCGCCTGTCGGAGTTCCAGCAGCAGCAAGGCCTGGTGGTGACCGACGAACGCGTGGACATCGAAACCAACCGCCTGAGCGCCCTGTCGGCCGACTACCTGCAAATGCAAGGCG
>CAIQIL010000688.1 GCA_903871865.1 uncultured Burkholderiales bacterium | reverse complement strand
GAGCAAATGGGTTTCAGCGACCTGTCGAGTTTTTCTCAGGCCTTCAAGCGCTGGTTCGGCGTCGCGCCCAGCCGCATGCGCTGAACGCGCTGCTCCTGGTCAGGCCGTGACCGCTCAGCGCTGCACAGCCTCGTCTGGCTGGGTCGGCAAGCCTTGCAAGGTCTGCAGGATTTCCACCGTCGGGAAGCCGTCTGCCGGCAGGCCGATGCTGCGCTGGTAGCCCCGCAAGGCCGCGCGCGTGGCCGGGCCCAGCAGGCCATCGGGCTGGCCGGCGGCAAAGCCCCGCTGGTTGAGCGCCGTTTGCAGGGCCAGGACCTCGCTGCGGCCCAGGGCGCGTTGGTCCCGCGGCCAGGCCGCTTGCAGCTCGGGGCCGCCGGCGATGCGCTGGGCCAGCAGGCACACGCCCAAGGCGTAGCTGGTGGCGTTGTTGTAGCGCAGCACCGCGCGGAAGTTGCGTCCCACCAGGAAGGCCGGGCCACGCACGCCCGCCGGCTGCAGGATGCTGGCCTGGGCCATGGCGGGCAGCGGCGCGCCGTCGGCCCCAGCCACGCCAGCCCCACCGCTGGCCGCAACGCCAGCCAGACGCACGCCCTCGGCCGCCCACTGCGCGGCGTCCTGGCGGGTGCCGGGGTCGGCCCGCTCGGGCTGGAAGTCGGCGGGCAGCGTGACCTCGGGGGCGCAGGCCTCGTCGCCCACCCAGCCGGCCTTGCGCAGGTAGTTGGCCGTGGAGGCCAGCACGTCGGGCAGGCTGCGCCAGATGTCGCGTCGGCCGTCGCCGTCGGCATCCACCGCGTGGGCCAGGAAGGCCGAGGGCATGAACTGGGTCTGGCCCATGGCGCCGGCCCAGGAGCCGATCATGTGCGCCGCGTCGATGTCGCCTTGCTGGACGATGTTCAGCGCGGCCATCAGCTCGCCGCGCGCCCAGGCCTCGCGGCGGCCCTCGAAGGCCAGGGTGGCCAGCGCATCGATCACGGGCACGTCGCCGAAGTTCTGGCCGTAGTTGCTCTCCATGCCCCACACGGCGACCAGCACGGGGCCGGGCACGCCGAAGCGGCGGGTGGCGGCATCGGCCTCGGGGCGCACCCGGGCCAGTTGGGCCTGGCCGTTGCGCACGCGCGTGGCCGACACGGCGCTGTCCAGGTAGTCCCAGGTGCTGCGCGTGAACTCGGGTTGGCTGCGGTCCAGCGCGATGGTGCGGGGCAGGAAGGCGGCCCCATCGAGGGTGGCGCGCAAGGTGGCTTCGGTGATGCCGGCGGCCAGGGCTTGCAGGCGAAACTGCGCACGCCAGCGTTCGAAGCGCTGTGGCTCGGTGTCGTTGCCGGAGAGGGCTGCGGCCGTGTCAGGCCCTGAGGTCACAGGTGCCGACGAAGGCGTGGACGCCGACGTGGGTGCTGACGATGCAGAGGATGTCGGCTGGGGCGTTGCCGTCGGTGTGCTGCAAGCCGCCAGGCCCGCACACAGCAGCGCGGCCAGGGCGTGTTGCAGCGGTGCGGGTGTCATGGTCTGGCGTGCGGGGTGGGCGAAGGGCTGTCCGGGGTGGCGTGGCATGGCGCCCAGCATGCCACGCCCCTGCTCTGGTCATGCACCGGCCCGTGCCCAGCGCCTTGCCCAACCCCTTGCCACACGTGGTTACGGCGCAGCCAGTGGCAAGGCTATGCTGCGCGCATGCCCCGCTTTGCCCACCCCTTGCATTCCCGCCTGCCCACGGTCGGCACCACCATCTTCACGGTGATGTCGGCCCTGGCGCAGGAGTGCGGCGCCATCAACCTGTCGCAGGGCTTCCCCGATTTCGACGCGCCCGCCGACTTGCTCGATGCGCTCGATGCGGCCGCGCGCGCCGGCCACAACCAGTACGCGCCCATGGCCGGCATGCCGGTGCTGCGCGAGGCCATCGCGGCCAAGGTCGAGGCGCTCTATGGCGCGCAGTACGACGTGGCCTCGGAGGTCACCGTCACGGCAGGCGCGACGCAGGCCATCTTCACGGCCATCGCGGCCCTGGTGCACCCGGGCGACGAGGTCATCGTCTTCACGCCGGCCTACGACAGCTACGCGCCGTCGGTTGAACTGCAGGGCGGGCGGGTGGTTTACGCCGAGCTGCTGGCGCCAACCTACCGCCCCGACTGGGCCGCGGTGAAAGCGCTGGTGACGCCACGCACCCGCATGGTCATCGTCAACAGCCCGCACAACCCCACGGGCAGCGTCTGGACGGCCGATGACGTGGCCGCGCTGGCCGACGTCGTGCAGGGCACCGGCATCGTCGTGCTGTCCGATGAGGTCTACGAGCACATGGTCTACGACGGCGTGCGCCATGAGAGCGTGATGCGTCACCCCGAGTTGCTTCAGCGCAGCATCGTGGTCTCCAGCTTCGGCAAGACCTGTCATGCCACCGGCTGGAAGGTGGCCTATGCCCTGGCCCCGCGCGAGCTGATGGCCGAGTTCCGCAAGGCTCACCAGTTCATCGTCTTCACCGTGCACACGCCCTCGCAGGTGGCGCTGGCCGAGTTCATGAAGAAGCCCGGCTGGTACGCCCAGCTGCTGGCGCTGTACCAGGGCAAGCGCGACATCTTCCGCCAGGCCCTGGCCGGCTCGCGTTTCGAGTTGCTGCCCTGCGAAGGCACATACTTCCAGTGCGTGAAGTACGCCGCCATCAGCGACGAAGGCGACCGCGCTTTCGCCGAGCGCCTGACCCGCGAGCACGGCGTGGCGGCCATCCCCGTGTCGGCCTTCTACCCCGACGGGCGCGACCACGGCGTCATCCGCTTCTGCTTTGCCAAGTCGGCCGACACGCTGGGGCGCGCGCTGGAGCGGCTGACCAAGCTGTGAGGCGCCGAGGCGGCGGCAACCTGGGGAAAGCCCTGTCACGCCGATGGGGGATGAGGCCCCTTGTGGCCGGCATGCGGTCCGACAATCGGTGCGCATCCACCGACATCCAAAGACAGGGACCCCGCCCATGACACTCCGCCGTTGTC
>CAIQIL010000687.1 GCA_903871865.1 uncultured Burkholderiales bacterium | reverse complement strand
GGGCGACGGCCCCTCCGAGTTCCTGCACCTGGAATACGCCGACAAGGCCACGCTGTACGTGCCCGTGTCGCAGTTGCACCTCATCAGCCGCTACACGGGGGTGAGCGCCGACGAAGCCCCGCTGCACCGCCTGGGCTCGCCGCAGTGGGACAAGGCCAAGCGCAAAGCCGCCGAGCAGGTGCGAGACACCGCCGCCGAGTTGCTCAACCTCTACGCCCGCCGCGCTGCCCGCGAGGGCCACGCCTTCCGCTTCAGCGCGCAAGACTACGAGGCCTTCGCCACCAGCTTCGGCTTCGAGGAAACGCCCGACCAGCGTGCGGCCATCCACGCCGTCGTCCAGGACATGATCAGCCCCCGCCCGATGGACCGCCTGGTCTGCGGCGATGTGGGTTTCGGCAAAACCGAAGTGGCCCTGCGCGCCATGTTCGTGGCCGTGACCAGCGGCAAGCAAGTCGCCCTGCTGGCGCCCACCACGCTGCTGGCCGAACAGCACTACAACAACATCTCCGACCGCTTTGCGCAGTGGCCCGTGAAGGTGGCCGAGATGTCGCGCTTCCGCTCAGCGAAGGAAATCAAGGGCGCCATGCAGGGCCTGGAAGACGGCACCATCGACATCGTCGTGGGCACGCACAAGCTGCTCAGCGAATCGGTCAAGTTCAAGCGCTTAGGCCTGCTCATCATCGACGAGGAGCACCGTTTCGGTGTGCGCCACAAAGAGGCCATCAAGGCCATGCGCGCCGACATCGACGTGCTCACGCTGACCGCCACGCCCATCCCCCGCACCCTGGGCATGGCCATGGAAGGCCTGCGCGACCTGTCGGTCATCGCCACCGCGCCGCAGCGCCGCCTGGCCATCAAGACCTTCGTGCGCTCCGAAAACAGCAGCATCATCCGCGAGGCCGTGCTGCGCGAGCTCAAGCGCGGCGGCCAGATCTACTTCCTGCACAACGAGGTCGAGACGATCGAGAACCGGCGCGACAAGCTCCAGGAGCTGCTGCCCGAGGCCCGCATCGCCGTGGCCCACGGCCAGATGCCCGAGCGCGAACTAGAACGCGTCATGCGCGACTTCGTGGCCCAGCGCCACAACGTGCTGCTGTGCTCGACCATCATCGAGACCGGCATCGACGTGCCCTCGGCCAACACCATCGTCATCAGCCGCGCCGACAAGTTCGGCCTGGCCCAGTTGCACCAGCTGCGTGGCCGCGTGGGCCGCTCGCACCACCAGGCCTACGCCTACCTGCTCGTGCCCGACGTCGAAGGCCTCACCAAGCAGGCTGCGCAACGCCTGGACGCCATCCAGAACATGGAAGAACTGGGCAGCGGCTTTTACCTGGCCATGCACGACCTGGAAATCCGCGGCGCCGGCGAGGTGCTGGGCGACAACCAGAGCGGCAACATGATGGAGGTGGGCTTCCAGCTCTACAACGAGATGCTGGCCGAGGCCGTGCGCTCGTTGAAGGCCGGCAAGGAGCCCGACCTGCTCTCACCGCTGGGCATGTTCGGCGCCAACACCGACATCAACCTGCACGCCCCCGCCCTGCTGCCCGACGCCTACTGCGGCGATGTGCACGTGCGCCTGAGCCTGTACAAGCGCCTGGCCACCGCCGATTCGCTCGACAAGATCGAAACGATGCTGGAAGAGCTGGTCGACCGCTTTGGCAAGCTGCCCCCTCAGGCCCAGGCCCTGTTCGACACCCACAAGCTGCGCGTGCTGGCCAAGCCCTATGGCGTCCTGAAGATCGATGCAGCCCCCGGCATCATCAACGTGACCTTCCGCCCCAACCCGCCGATCGACCCCCTGCGCATCATCGAGCTGGTGCAGAAGAACAAGCACATCAAGCTGGCCGGCAACGACAAGCTGCGCATCGAGAAGGCCCTGTCCGACCCGAAGGACCGAGCCCAGTACCTGCGCGACCTGCTCAAGGCCCTGGGGCAACCGCTGAGCGCCTGAGAGGCCCTGCCCGGTTGCGCTCGTTCGGTCCAGGCCGACGGGCCGGGGCTCAACGCCGCTGCTTGTGTGCGTCTTCGAGTGCCATCAACAGGCTGAGCCTGTCCTGCTCGGCCACCTGCCGCCACTGCCGGCCACTGAGCGCGCCCTCCAGCGCCCACAACAGGTTCAGCGAGACCGATGGACATTGCGCCTTGGTGCGCACGAAAGCCTGAACCGCCCCCAGCGCCTGCAACTGCGCCAAGGTGCAGATGCCAGCCTGGCCCAACATGGCCGCGCTGCGGGGGCCCAGGTTCGGCAAGCCCGCCAGCGCTGGCGCGGCAAGTGAGGCCTCACCGCGCTCGGTCGGCGTTGGCTTGCGCTTGGACGGCGGGCGATCTTGGCGCACCTTGATCGCCTGGCGTGCTTTGAGCGCAGCCGCGCGCTGTGCTGCCGCCACACCCAAACGCGCCCAGCGCACCGCCACATCCGGCTGGTCCAGGGCTTCGGGAGGCGCCTCGTGGTAGGTCAAAGCCACGCGCCGCCCCTTCGCCTCGAACACAAAGGGCGGACACCGCTCGGCCTCGAACACAGGCAGCGTCTCTGCGTCCACCTTGACGAAGAAACGCGCGTCGGCCAGCAAGGCGAACATCAGGCCATCGAGGTACAAGCCATGGCCACCGAACATGGCGCGGGCCTGCAC
Source organism: uncultured Burkholderiales bacterium (assembly GCA_903871865.1). Lineage (GTDB taxonomy): Bacteria > Pseudomonadota > Gammaproteobacteria > Burkholderiales > Burkholderiaceae_C > Aquabacterium. The sequence continues at coordinate 10,617 of CAIQIL010000687.1, read as the reverse complement.
AGGCCCCAGCCCGCGCAACAGGTCCACCACATGCTCGGCGAACGCGCGTCTTGCCAAAGACGTGTTCGCTGCCATGCAAATTCACCCTTGGGCCGATGAGGCCACTTTGGGCGAGCGCGCCGCGGTCACAGGCGGCACACCCAGCATGGCCGCACCCAGCGCCTCGGCCACCTCGATGCCATCCACGCCCGCCGACATGATGCCGCCGGCGTAGCCCGCACCTTCACCGGCCGGGTACAGACCCTGGACGTTGAGGCTCTGGAAATCGCGGCCACGGGTGATGCGCAGCGGCGAAGAGGTGCGCGTCTCCACGCCCGTCAGCACCGCATCGGGCATCGAGAAGCCCTTGATCTGGCGCTCGAAAGCGGGCAAAGCCTCGCGGATGGCGTCCAGGCAGTACTCGGGCAGGCTGCCTCGGCCCTTCTGGGCCAGGTCGGTCAGGTGCACCCCAGGCTTGTAAGAAGGCTCGACGCCACCCAGCGCACTGCTGCGCTGGCGCTTGATGAAATCGCCCACCAACGAGCCCGGCGCCATGTAGCCGCCCTCGCCCAACTCGTAAGCGCGGGATTCCCAAAAACGCTGGAAGGCCATGCCATCCAACGGGCTCACGGGGCCATCCGCCTGGCCATCCTGGCGATAGTCTTGCGGTGTGATGCCCACGACGATGCCCGCGTTGGCGTTGCGCTCGTTGCGCGAGTACTGGCTCATGCCATTGGTCACCACGCGCATCGGCTCCGAGGTCGCCGCCACCACCGTGCCGCCCGGGCACATGCAAAAGCTGTACACCGCGCGGCCATTGCTGGCGTGGTGCACCAGTTTGTAGTCCGCCGCACCCAGGATGGGGTTGCCTGCATTGGGACCGAAACGCGCCCGGTCGATCACACCTTGCGGATGCTCGATGCGGTAGCCGATCGAGAAGGGCTTGGCCTCCATGAACACACCGCGCTCGTACAGCACGGCGAAGGTGTCGCGGGCGCTGTGGCCCAGGGCCAACACGACGTGGTCCGCGCGGATCTGCTCGCCCGACGCCAGCGTGACGCCGCGGATGTGGCGCGCGCCCTCCGGCCCGTCGATCAGCACATCGCTGACGTGCTGCTCGAAGCGGACCTCCCCACCCAGCGCCTCGATGTCGGCACGCATCTTCTCGACCATGCTGACCAGGCGGAAGGTGCCGATGTGGGGTTTGGCAACGAAGAGGATTTCCTCTGGCGCCCCGGCCTTGACGAACTCGGTCAACACCTTGCGCGTCAGGTGGCGCGGGTCGGAGATCTGACTCCAGAGCTTGCCGTCCGAGAACGTCCCCGCACCGCCTTCGCCAAACTGCACATTCGACTCGGGGTTGAGCACGCCTTGGCGCCACAGGCCCCAGGTGTCCTTGGTGCGCTGGCGCACCTCCTTGCCGCGCTCCAGCACGATCGGGCGCAAGCCCATCTGGGCCAGGATCAGCGCCGCGAAGATGCCGCAGGGGCCAAAACCCACCACCAGCGGACGCAGACGCCCTTCTACATGGAAATCGGCAGGCACATGCCCCACGAAGTGATAACCCGTGTCGGGTGTGGGGCGCACATGGGGGTCGGTGGCGAAACGCTGCAGCACGGCGGCTTGCAGGGCCTCGCAGGCCAGTTCGCAATCGACGGTGTAGATCAAGACGATGGCCGTTTTCTTGCGCGCATCGTAGCTGCGCTTGAACACGGTGAACGCCTGCAGGTCGGCGTCTTGCAGACCCAGGCGGGACGCGATCGCCGCGCGCACCGCACCCTCGGCATGGTCCAAGGGCAAGCGCAGCTCGGTGATTCTCAACATATCGACAAGGTCATTCTGCGACGCAACAGGCGCTGGGCTCAGCCGCATCGCAAGGCCTGCCAGCCCGAACAAAAGCCGGGCCGGCTCAGCCAGCCATCAGCCACCCTTGTGGCAACGCTTGCCGGGGTTCTTCTTGCTGCGGGTGTGCGAACCACGCTCCAGGCTGCGCTTTTGGCCATTGCCGCGCACCAGGGTCACGCCAGCGGGCGCAACGGGACGGGGGGTGGCATGACGGTCGGCTTCGGTGATGATTTTGTTGCCCATGGCTGGCTCCAGTGGATGGAATGATCAAACCCGGTATTAGGCCACAAAGATGCGACGATCCCAGATCGCACCCCGCACTGCCGGCACCCGCAGGCCGAACCCGCGCTCGCCCACCGATCACGGGCCTTCTGCCGACAGCTTGGCGACGGCCAGCACCACGAGCCGCGATACACTGCGATCAAGGGATTGCGTGCATTTTTCACACACTCTATCCTCTGACGCATCCCAAGGAGCCTCCTCGCTGAGGCTCGGTCATTGCCTCTCCTGCCACAAAGGGAAGACCATGTTCACGAAAAATTCCATCGTTGCCGCACTGTCGGTGGCCCTGTTCTCGACCGCACAAGCCGGCACCATCGTCAGCGCGGTGGACGCCACCGTCTTGTCCGGCGGCCCTGGCATCGGCGACATCGCCGACACCTACAACTTGTTCGGCCTGTTCAACGACTACGTCAGCGGTGTGACGGACTTTGACAGCTACGCCTTCACCGCGCTCCACGACTTCGAATACAAAGGCCAGGAGTGGTTCTCCAACGAAGGAACAACGTCTTCGGTCGTGTCCTACGACCTTGGCAAGGTGCAGAACATCCAGGGCATGGCCTTCTGGAACGAGGATGGCACCGGCGTGGGCAAGCTCAACCTGCTGGGCTCGACCGACGGCACGAACTGGTTCAGCCTGCTGAGCAACCTGCGCCCCACCGACAACACCTTCGAAGTCGCCTACAAGGCCGACATCTACAGTTGGCAGTCCGTCGCACTGCGCTACGTGAAGCTGGAGATGAGCGCCTGCCCGCAAACCCAGCCCGCCAGCAACATCCTGATCGCATGCGGCATTGGCGAAGTGGCCTTCAATGCATCCCCTGCCACGACCACCGTGCCCGAACTCAACCCGATCAGCATGGGCGCACTCGGCTTGGGCCTGATGGCAGTGGGCCTGCGCCGCCGCCGTCAGGACTGATCCTCTGACCCGAGCGGCAGCACGCGGCTGCTGCAACCTTCACCAACTGCGCACCAGGCTGGGCGACCGGAGATAATCCGCTCGCCCAGTTTTTTCATGGGGCCTCGCCACAGAGGCACCCCACCCGCCATGCCAGACAACGTGCTCCCCCGTGTTTTTGCCCCCGGTCTCCTGACGCAGGGGTTCGCGCCCCCCCTGCCATTGTCTTCGTTCAAGGCCATCGCCTTCGACATGGACTCCACCCTCATCAACATCGAATGCATCGACGAAATCGCTGACGCTGTTGGCAAGAAGGCCGAAGTGGCGGCCATCACCGAGGCGGCCATGCGCGGTGACATCGCGGATTTCAAAGACAGCCTGCGCCGACGCGTGGCCCTGCTCCAAGGCGTGCCTGCCGAAGCGCTGCAGGATGTGTACGACACGCGGCTGAAACTCAACCCGGGCGCGGCGGAATTGGTGGCTGCAGCGCGATCAGCCGGACTGCACACCCTGCTCGTGTCTGGCGGCTTCACCTTCTTTGCCGATCGTGTCCGCGATCGCCTGGGCATGCACGAGGCCCACGCCAACACGCTGGAGATCGAAGGGGGCCTGCTCACCGGCAAAGTCTTGGGTGACATCGTCGATGGCGAAGCCAAGAAACAGCACCTGCTGGCGCTGTGCAAGCGTCTGGGCTGCGATCCCCGCCACAGCATCGCCGTGGGCGATGGTGCCAATGACCTGCCCATGATGGGGGCCGCTGGCTTGAGTGTGGCGTTTCATGCCAAACCCAAGGTGCGCGAGCAGGCGATGGTGGCCATCAACGAAGGTGGTTTGGACCGACTGCTCGATGTCATGGGCTGATATTCGGTGACACCCAAGCACACCGCGATGCCAGTGCGTGCAGAAATACACAGCGTGAATCCCTGCAAATCCCGGCTTCGCCCAGCATGAAGCTGTGCTGCGAGTACCAACATACCGAAATCGACACATGGAGAAACTCCCCACCCGGCGAGCCCCCAACAAGGTGCCGACCATGCACCCACAGCACAAAGCGCAGCAAAACCGTGAAAAATACGTGAAATAGGCCCCAAATATCCCTGCAAAGCGCCATCGCCGCCAAGCTCGATCACTTGAATGTAACCAAATCAAAAAAACGGGATGAGCCCACCCCGCTGGCGAACGCAGAAACAGCTGGCCTTGCGATGTGGTATTTCACGGAAATGCAAGCCACCCTCAAATTGAATGTGCCGAAAGTCACACCATGGACTTGCGGCACCCCAATGGATTGACCCAAACCCCTCCGTCTGGCTCACACGGTTTGTTACCGAGCGGCAGCGGCTTTACCGGAAACTGGCCTCCATTCGTCGGACACTCCACGAAACCTGAGGCCGCTGTTGCGGCAAGCCTCGACGCAGTGAACCAAGGACAGCGCAATGATCGATAGAAAGCATTCCTCCAGCACCGCAAGCCAGTCAGTTGCTTGCGCCATCGCCAAGACAGCGCCTGACGCTCGCCTGGCCGCCCTCACCATCCTGTGCGCCACCGTGTTGACCGCTTGCGGCGGCGGTGGCGGCGGCAGTTCGGCAGATGCTGCCGCGGAAGCCGAGCGCCTGCGCCGCAAGACCACAACGACCACCACAACCACGACGACCAGCACCCCCACGTCCACGACGACCACTGGCACAACGACCGGAACGACGACCACGACCGTCCCTCCCACAACGACAACGGGCACCACCAGCACCACCGGCACGACGGTGGTAGACACCACCGTGGCAACGCCGGCGCCGCCCATGGACGACACGAGCGTCTGGCCACCCGCCTTCAAGACGTTGAGCTCCAGCGCCTGCGCAGGCCCGCTGGTCGGCTCGAACAAGACCTATGACGTGGGTCCGGGCAAGACGTACACCGAACTCAACCAAGTGCCATGGCTGTCGCTGACCGCAGGCGACGTGGTCAACATCTATTACCGCGCCACGCCTTACAAGACGGTCATCGGCTTGCGTGCCCAGGGCACCGCGGCCAAGCCTGTGTACATCAACGGCGTGACCGATGCCCAGTGCAACCGCCCTGTGATCGACGGCAACGGCGCCACCGTTGCCGACGATGCCAAGGCCGCTCACTTCGGCAGCTACGGCCAGGATGCCAGCGGCACCTGGACGGATGGCATCCAGGGTCTGGGCCTGTTCCTGATCTACTGGAAGGGCGACGAAGTCATGCCTGCTGGCCAGACACCTCGCTACGACTACCAGCCCCAGTTCATCACGATTCAGAACCTGAAGCTGATGAACGCCAGCCCCAATTACACCTTCACCTATGGCACCGGCGTGACCAAAGCGTTCCAAGGTGGCGCATCGGCCATCTACGCCGTGCGGGTGCGCAGCCTGTCGGTCGAGAACTGCGAAATCACCGCCAATGACAATGGCATCTTCACCAACAGCCGCGGCCTGGGTCTGAACGACTACAGCGCCAACGTCATCATCCGCCGCAACAAGATCCACCTGAACGGCAATCCGCTGCACAGCACGGAACACAACATGTACCTGCAGGGCCAGCGTTCGCTGGTCGAAGGCAACTTCCTGGGCCAGGCTTACGGCGGATCCACCTACAAGGACCGTGGCAGCGCCACCGTGGTGCGCTACAACTACATCCAGGCCAGCGCGCGCGCACTGGACCTGGTGGACACCTCCGAAGAGTACGCACACCCCGTTCAGAGCGACCCGCTGTACAACTACGCTTGGGTCTATGGCAACGTGATCGTCAACGACATCAACCTGCCGCTGGGCCTTGCCGGTCGTCCGATCCACTTCGGTCACGACATGAACGCAGCACAGTCTCGTGTCGGGGTGCTGTTCTTCTACGGCAACACCTACCTGCAGCGCTCGTCTTGCCTGCCTGGCGGCACTTGCTACTACCAGTCCTCTGTGTTCCAGGTGGGCGGCAACGACGACAGCTACCCTGACACCAATGCACGTGTCGAGGCCAACGGCAACATCTTCTGGTCTGACGATGGCAGCACGGGTTGGGCATTCCTGGCAAGCTCTTACGTGGGTCGTGTGGTGCTGAAGGGCGCCAACTATGTGCCTGTCAACGCCAACCTGCCCGACTCCACCGGCTTCGTGCAGATCGCTCAGTACGACAGCGCTGGCAACCGCATCGGCTGGACACCCACCACCATCCCGATGGTGGACCGCTCGGCAGCGTCTCTGATCCGCGGCGACACCGGCATCAACCCGCCCATGCTGGACCGCACGACGCTGGTGCCCCTGGTTGGCTCGCCCATCCTGGACAAAGGCATCACTGGCCCCAGCTTCACCCCTGCCGGTGCCTCTGCAGCCAACCTCCAGCTGCTGGGCCAGTTCACATCGCCGATGGGCATCCAGACCCGCGTGCTGAAGGGCAGCGCCCTGGACCTGGGCGCCATCGAGCAGCCCTGATCACACCAAGCGCTGACACAATTGCAGTGACAATGCAGGCCTTCGGGCCTGCATTTTTTTGCGCCTGCGTTTCTCGAATCCCGACAAGGGTCCTCCAAGCATGAGCGTTTCCATCTCTCGACTGGGTGCCATCAAGGCCGCCGCCGTCATGGCCTTGTCCACGTACGTGACGGTCGCTCTGGGCCTGGTCGTGAGCGCGCTGCTGGCACGCCAACTCGGGCCGACAGAGTACGGGCGCTATGCCTATGTGCTGTGGATGGTCGGCGTGCTGGTGAGTTTCGGCAACCACGGCATCCCCATCACGGCCTCCCGCTTCATCTCCGAGACACTGGGCGCCGGGCGAAAGTCCGATGCGGCATCGATCTACGGCTGGCTTCAACGGGCGCAGTGGGTGAGCCTGGCCGTGGTGTCCGTCCTGTTTTTCCTGCTGTTCCCGTTTTTCAAACCAGTGGGCTGGGAAGACGAGACTCAGCTGTTTTTCGCCATCACGCTGTGCTGCTTTCTGCCCAAATCGGTTTACCAGTTCCACACCTCGGCAGCCAAAGGGCACTGGCAGTTCTGGGTGGAAGCCTGGGGCAACATGATCACCAGCGTGATCTACACCATGGGCGTGCTGGTGCTCACCTGGACGCATGCGTCCTTGCACAGCAACCTGTACTGGTTCGCTGCGGTGAGCCTGTCTCATGTGCTGGTGGTGTGGATGCTCAGGCGCAGGGCCGAGATCATCATCCAGCACGATGCACTGTCTGCAGAAGTCCGCACGCCCTTGCGCAGCAGCATGCTCTGGACGTCGATGCAGGTGCTCATCTCCACGCTGGGTGGACGCACCGTGGACATCTACTTGCTGAGCCGCCTGATCGGAACGGCAGAAGTTGCGTATTACACGCTCGCCAGCAACCTGGCACGGGGCGGCATCGAACTGTTGTCGTCCAGCCTGTCCACCTTGCTGATGCCGACCATGGCCCGCGCCAGAGGGCAAGGCGGGTTCGATCAGGTCAAACCCATCCTGGCCGACGCCAACCGCTATTTTCTTTTCATGGGGCTCAGCCTGGCGGGCATCGGCGTGATGTGGGCACGCCCAGCCGTGGTGCTGATCTACGGGCACCGCTATGAAGAACTGGTGCCTGTGCTCCAGTGGATGGTGCTGCTCAGCAGCCTGGCACTGTTGGACAACCCGGTGTCGTCTTTGCTGCTCATCATCGACAACCAACGCATCCGCACAGTGCGTGCCGTCGCCGTGATGGTGGTGAGTGCCGTGTCATCGCTGGCGCTGATCCCGCAATTTGGCCTGATGGGCGCCGTTGCCGCGAGCGGTGTCAATGCCGTCATCATCATTGGCGGTTACTCCATGTACGCTTACAAAATGATTGGATTTCGCCTTCCCTGGCGGGCCATGTTGGGCATCCTTGCCGCGGCTTGCCTGGCTGGCGCCATGGACGTGGGTTTGCTGCGCTTGTCTGATGCCCATTGGATGCATTGGCTCGGCGGCGTCGCCTACCTGCTGACTTTCTGGTGGCTGACCGTGATGTTCGATGTCTGGACGGCCAAGGACCTGGCCCTGCTCATTTCCCTCATGTCTCGCAAACCTGGCATGTTCTCTGCGTTGCTGCCCTGGTTGCAGCGACGGCTCCAACGCATCCAGCCGCCGCAGGAGACGCGGCCATGAAGATCCTGTTGATTTCGCCGGCCATGCCTCCGCACAGCGCGGGTGAGGCTGAGTACGCTGCCCAACTGTGTCAGCAGTTGCAATCACGGGGACATGGGCTCACGGTCTTGAGCAATCCTGGCCAGGCGCCCCAGGCCGCCTGCGCTCAACTGCCTTCGGGCATCACCGTGCACCCGCAGGTGTCCGGCTGGGGCTGGGCTGGTTTGCCCTCTTTGATGCGTGTGCTCCGTCAGGCGCGACCAGATGCCATCGTGCTCATCTACACGAACTGGCTCTTCGATGCCCATCCCATGGTCACGTTCATGCCGACCTGGTTGCGCCTGCTGGGTTTGTCGCCCCGCTTGCTGACGATCTTTCAGCTGGAGGATGGCGCATCGCCCAGGTCCCTGGCGGACCGCATCCTGACGAAGCTGATGGCCCGTGTCAGCTCTTGGCTGGGCACGCCGGCCTGCTACGGCTACGGGGGGCTGCTGACATCACCGGCTGTGGCTGCTGCCTTGGGCCCTGCGATCTTGCAAGGACTCACGCTCAAGTCACCCGACAAGTCCATGCAATGCCTGCTCATCCCGCCACCGCCATTGCTCTCATGCGAGCAGCCCATCTCTGACACCCAAAGGGCTGAGGTCCGGGCTCGGATGGGTGTGCCGGCTGACAGCCAACTGCTGGCCTATTTCGGCTACGTCTACCCAGGCAAGGGCGTTGAAACCCTGCTGAGGGCACTGAGCAGGCTGAACCAGCAAGGCCGTAGCACATTCCTGTGCATGGTGGGAGGCGGTCGAGAAATGAAAGATGGCGCGCCCTCGCACCATCCGTTTGAATGTCAGATGATCGCGCTCGCACAGGAATTGGGTGTGGCAGACCGGGTCATCTGGCTGGCCGGCTACACCTCGGGCAACACCGACGCCGCCATGGAGCTCGCCGCCGCGGACGCAGCGGTGCTGCCGTTTGACGACGGGGCGGAACTTCGCCGCAGCAGCATCGCGGTCGTGGCCGCCGCCAGCTTGCCCATCATCACCACGCAACCCCAGCAGTCAGAGGCCGCGGCATTCCAACATGAGGTCAATGTGCTCCTGTGTCCGCCACAGGATGTGGATGCCTTGATCACCGCCGTGGCGCGGGTGTCTGACGACGCGGCATTGCGGGAACGCTTGCGGGTCGGCGCGCAAGGCCTGTCACGCGATCATTTTTCCTGGCAGCAGTCGATCGATCTGATCATGCAGGCACTGACGCAGCCAGCCCCCACCAGCAAGGGGCAGGTTTCGGCGCCGCTGCAGGTCTGATGCCCTCAAGCCAGCAACGACAACAGTTGCTGCGCATAGGCTTCGACGGTCACGTCCATGGCGAAATGCTGCTCGACACGGGCACGGGCTTGTCGCCCCAGTTGCTCACGGCGTTGCGGATCGTCCATCAGCTTGCCCAGGATGTCGGCCAGAGCATCTGCCTGTCCGCGAGGAAACACAATGCCTGCTTCTCCCTGAGTGCCCACGATCTCAGGCATGCCGCCTGCATCTGAGGTGACCACACACGCCCCGCATGCGGCCCCTTCCGCCACCACGAAGCCGAAGGCCTCTTCCCACTCGGACGGCACCACCAGCACATCGACCTGCTGGTAAAACGCCACGGTGTCGCTGATCTGGCCCAGGAAGCTCACGCAGTCTCCCAGACCCAGCCCTTGCACCTCGGCGCGGAAATCTGCAGCTTGGGGGCCTTCCCCCGCGATCAACAGCCTGAACACACGCCCTCGCGCACGCAACGTGGCGGCGGCCTGCAACAGGGTGCTCAAGCCCTTTTGCGGCATCAAATGTCCGATGAAGCCCAGTGTCAGCGGCTGCGCGGCACGCGCTTGCACGGGCGGCAGGAAGCGACCGACGTCCACGCCGTTGTAGATGCGGGTCACTTTGTGAGCCGGCATGTGCGCACCTTCGACATCTCGGTGGCAAACGAAATCCGACACGCCGATGACCCGGTCGATGTGGCCAGCCGCCCACCGTCCCCGCAGGCGAGACAGCACCTCCATCGGTGGTGATTTGCGGGACACCAGGCCACTGGAATGGTCCGTCACCACCAGGCGGCGTGCACCGCTGCGCTGCTTGACGATGCGCAGCGCAGGATTGAACATCGACAGAAAGTGGGTTTGCACCAAGCGAGGCTCATGCGCTTGCAACTGCGCGGCCAAGCGCACAGCGTCATCGCGGCCGATGGGGTCGTTCACCAAGAGGTATGGGCTGTCCAGGGCACGCAGCGCATCCAGCATCCGCGGGCCGGGCTCCCCTGTGAAGACGTGGACCGTTTGCCAGCCTTCCCTCTGAAGCCGTGAGGCCAAACCGACGAGCAACTGCTCCATGCTGCGCCAGCTGTTGGGGATGAAATCCATCAACTGAACAACGGTCTGCTGCTTCACGGCTTCCTCGGTGTGCGTCAGATGCGGGCCAACGCACCATCTCCCATGTGGCTGCGCTCGGCCCAACCACCGACGCATGGCGATTGTATGCGCGGCGCCAGGGCTCTCATGC
>CAIQIL010000686.1 GCA_903871865.1 uncultured Burkholderiales bacterium | reverse complement strand
TGGTGGTGACCGATGAACGCGTGGACATCGAAACCAACCGCCTGAGCGCCCTGTCGGCCGACTACCTGCAAATGCAAGGCGCCATGGCCGACTCGAACAGCCGCCAGAGCGCCGCGCGCTCCAGCCCGGACCAATCGCCCGACGTGATTTCCAACAGCACGGTGTCCAGCATCCGGGGCGACATCATCCGCCAGGAAGCTGCGCTGGAGCAGCTCAGCTCGCGCCTGGGCGACCAGCACCCGCAGGTCATCGAGCTGAAAACCAACCTCGCCGAGCTGCGCCGCAAGCTGGAAGCCGAATCCAAGCGCGTCGTGGGCAGCGTCTCGGTGACCAACAACGTGACATCGGCCCGCCTGGCCCTGATGAAAGCCGCGCTGGACGAGCAGCGCAACAAGGTGCTCAAGCTCAAGTCCATCCGCGACGAAGCCTCCATGATCCAGCGCGATGTGGAACTCGCCCAACGCTCGCTGGACGCCGTGACGGTGCGCATGCAGAACGCCTCGCTGGAAAGCCAGGCACCGCAGGCCAGCGTGGCACCGCTGGAGTACGCCACGCCACCTGGCGGCCCGAGCAGCCCCCGCGTGGGCTCCAACCTGGCGCTCGGCGCCGTGCTGGGCCTGGTCATGGCCATCGCCCTGGCCTTCCTGATGGAACTGTTCGACCGCCGCCTGCGCACGTCCACCGACATCGAGGCCTTGCTGCTGCTGCACAGCATGGGCTCGGTGCCGCGCTTCAAGACCAAGGCCGCCAAAGCCGGTGGCCTGAGCAGCCGCCTCCGTTTGGGCAAACCGGCCCTCAACGCCCCTGCCCAGTGAGTGGAGCCCGCATGAACCCCGCATCCCAAGCCAACGAAGTCGCGCACGCCGTGGACGTGGCGCCCCAGCACGCGCAAAGCAACCCGGGCAAAGCCGATGTCAGCGCGTCCATGGGCGACATCCTGCGCCGCACCAAGGGCCTGTCGGCCGAGCAGGTCAACCAGGCGCTCGAATACCAGAGCAGCAAGGGCGTGCGCTTCGGCGAAGCCGTCGTCGCGCTCGGCCTGGCCAAGCCCGAGGACGTGCTGTGGGCCCTGGCCCAGCAGTTCCACTACCCCTACAACCCGCAGCAGGCCGAGCACCGCCTGAACGAAGAGCTGGTCGTGGCCAACGACCCGTTCAGCCCCCAGGTCGAGGCCTTCCGTGACCTGCGCACCCAGCTCATCCCCTTGATGATGGGCAACGAGCAGCAGCGCCATGCCATCGCGGTGCTCAGCGCCGAAGTGGGCGACGGCAAAACCTTCATCACCGCCAACCTGGCCGCCGCGTTCAGCCAGCTGCCAGGCCGCACCCTGCTGGTCGATGCCGACCTGCGCACCCCGCGCCTGCACGAGGTCTTCGGTGTCGAACCAGGCACAGGCCTGTCGGGCATCCTGGCCGGTCGCGCCGAGCCCAACGTCATCAAGCCCGTCGAGCACCTGCCCAACCTCTACATGCTGCCAGCCGGCATCGTGCCGCCCAACCCCGCCGAGCTGCTGCAGCGCGCTTCGTTCAGCCTGCTGATGAAGGAGCTGCTGGAGAAGTTCGACTACGTGCTGGTGGACACCCCCGCAGCCTCGCTGGGCTCGGACGCCCGCGTCATTGCTGGCCACTGCGGCGCCTGCATGGTCGTCGGCCGCAAGAACAAGAGCCGCACACCCGCCGTGCAGAGCCTTGTCAAACAGCTGACCAAATCGACCGTCAAGATCAGCGGCTTTCTGATGAACGACTACTGAGCAAAACACCATGCAAACACAGAAAAAAGTGGCCCTGATCACGGGCGTGACGGGGCAGGATGGCGCTTACCTGGCGGAGTTCCTGCTGGGCAAGGGCTACGAAGTGCATGGCATCAAGCGCCGCTCGTCGCTGTTCAACACCGACCGCATCGACCACCTCTACCAG
>CAIQIL010000685.1 GCA_903871865.1 uncultured Burkholderiales bacterium | reverse complement strand
GCCGGGTCGAACACGACCACGTCGGCCACGCCACCGGGCACCAGGCGCCCGGCGCTCGACGACAGCGAGCCCAAGGCATCGCCCAGCACCTTCACGGGGCCTTGCGTGACCACGGACAGCGCGCGGCGCAGCTTGTCGGCCGCGGGCTGGGCCTGGTGGTCGGCACCGGCCCACTTCAGCGCCAGGCTGAGCAGCAACTCCAGGCCGGTGGCGCCAGGTTCGGCCTCACCGAAGGGCAGCACCTTCTCGTCTTCGCTGACCGGGGTGTGGTCGGAGACCAGCGCGTCCAGCGTGCCATCGGCCAGGCCGGCTTGCAGGGCATCGCGGTCGCGGCCCTGGCGCAGCGGTGGGGTCACGCGCATGGCCGAGTTGAAGTAGCCGATGTCCACGTCGGTCAGCAGCAGGGAGTTGATGCTGACGTCGGCCGTGATCGGCAGGCCTTGCGCCTTGGCCTGGCGCACCAGCTCGACGCCAGCGGCGCTGCTGATGCGGCACAGGTGCACGCGGGTGCCGGTGGCGCGCACCAGCTCGATGAGGGTGTTGATGGCAATCGTCTCGGCGCTGACGGGCACGCCGGAGAGGCCCAGGCGCGTGGCGACCGAGCCGCTGGCGGCCACGCCCTTGCCCAACCACGGGTCTTGCGGGCGCAGCCAGACGGTGTAGCCGAAGGTGGCGGCGTACTGCATGGCACGCTGCAGCACCAGGGTGTCCTTGATGGCGACCTCGGCTTGCGAGAAGCCGATGCAGCCGGCCTCGACCAGCTCGGCCATCTCGGTGAGCGTTTCGCCCTTGAGGCCACGCGTGAGCGCGCCCAGCGGGAACAGGCGGCAACGGCTGAGCTTGCGGGCACGCAGCTTGAGCATCTCGACCAGGCCAGGCTCATCGAGCGTGGGGTCGGTGTCGGGCAGGCAGACCACGCTGGTCACGCCGCCGGCAGCAGCAGCGGCCAGCTCGGACTCCAGCATGCCTTCGTGCTCGTGACCCGGTTCGCGCAGGCGGGCGGCCAGATCGACCAGGCCCGGCGCCACGATGAGGCCGGTGGCGTCGATGCTGCGGTCAGGCGCGAAATCGGCCGGCACCTTGCCGATGGCGCTGATGCGGCCCGAGGTGATGGCCAGGTCACCGACCTGGTCCAGGCCGGAAGCGGGATCGACCAGGCGGCCGTTTTTGATCAGGATCTTCATGTCTGACTCCGCAGAGCCGCCTCAAGGAGGCCGAGCGCCCCCACGGGGGGCAGCGAACGAATGTGAGTGTGGGGGTTCATGCTTCATTCCCCGCGATGATGCCCATCACCGCCATGCGCACCGCGATGCCGAAGGTGACCTGCGGCAGGATGACGCTTTGCTTGCCGTCGGCCACGGCCGATTCGATTTCCACGCCGCGGTTGATCGGGCCCGGGTGCATCACGATGGCATCGGGCTTGGCCAGGGCCAGCTTGGCTTCGGTCAGGCCGAATTCTTTGAAGAACTCGCCGGAGCTGGGCAGCATGCCGCCGGTCATGCGCTCGTTCTGCAGGCGCAGCATGATCACCACATCGGCGTCCTTGATGCCCTCTTCCATGCTGTGGCAGACGCGCACACCCATCTCGCGCAGGTCGCCGGGCACCAGGGTGCGCGGGCCGACCACACGCACCTCGGGCACGCCCAAGGTGGTCAGCGCGTGGATGTTGGAGCGGGCCACGCGCGAGTGCACGATGTCGCCCACGATGGCCACGGTCAGGTTGGAGAAGTCTTTCTTGTAGTGCCGAGAT
>CAIQIL010000684.1 GCA_903871865.1 uncultured Burkholderiales bacterium | reverse complement strand
CGGCTCGCGCCGGCATCCCGCTGGAAGACATGGAGTTCTGGCAGTTTCACCCCACCGGCGTGGCCGGCGCGGGCGTGCTGCTGACCGAAGGCTGCCGAGGCGAAGGCGCGATCCTGCGCAACAGCAATGGCGAGCGCTTCATGGAGCGTTATGCCCCGACCCTGAAGGACCTGGCCCCGCGTGACTTCGTGTCCCGCTCGATGGACCAGGAAATCAAGGAAGGCCGTGGCTGCGGTCCCAACAAGGACTACGTCCTGCTGGACATGACCCACTTGGGCGCCGAGACCATCATGAAGCGCCTTCCTTCGGTGTTCGAGATTGGCCACAACTTCGCCAACGTCGACATCACCAAGGAGCCGATCCCCGTGGTGCCGACCATCCACTACCAGATGGGGGGCATCCCGACGAACGTGTATGGCCAGGTGGTCGTGCCGAACAACGGCAAGCCCAACGACATCGTCAACGGTCTGTACGCCGTGGGTGAGTGCTCCTGCGTGTCGGTGCACGGCGCCAACCGCCTGGGCACCAACTCGCTGCTCGACCTGGTCGTGTTCGGCCGTGCCGCCGGCAACCACATCGTCGAGACCAACCTCAAGACGAAGAACCACAAACCGCTGCCCAAGGACGCCGCCGACTACACCCTGTCGCGCCTGGCCCGCCTGGATTCGGCCAAGAGCGGCGAGTACTCGCAAGACGTGGCCAACGAGATCCGCGCCACCATGGAGTAGCACGCCGGCGTGTTCCGCACCCAGAAGTCGATGGACGAAGGTGTGCAACGTATCGCTGCCGTGCGCGAGCGCGTCAAGTCGATCGGCCTCAAGGACAACTCCAAGGTCTTCAACACCGCCCGTATCGAAGCGCTGGAAGTGGACAACCTGATCGAGGCCGCACAGGCCACGATGGTGGCCGCTGCCGCCCGTCCGGAAAGCCGTGGCGCCCACGCCCACGACGACTTCCCGAACCGCGACGACGCCAACTGGATGAAGCACTCGCTGTGGTACTCCGAAGGCAACCGCCTGGACTACAAGCCGGTGAACCTGACGCCGCTGACGGTGGAATCGGTTCCCCCGAAGGTCCGCACCTTCTGATCGACGGTCAAACGAATTAGGAACGCACCATGAAGCGCACTTTCAACATCTACCGCTACGATCCGGACAAGGACGCCAAGCCCTACATGCAGACCATCGAGATCGAACTCGACGGTCACGAGCGCATGCTGCTGGACGCCCTGATCAAGCTCAAGGCCGTGGACCCGACCCTGTCGTTCCGCCGCTCCTGCCGCGAAGGCGTGTGCGGTTCGGATGCCATGAACATCAACGGCAAGAACGGTCTGGCCTGCCTGACCAACATGCTGACGCTGCCCGGCGTGATCACCCTCAAGCCGCTGCCCGGTCTGCCCGTGGTCCGCGACCTGATCGTGGACATGACGCAGTTTTTCAAGCAGTACAACTCGATCAAGCCTTACCTGGTCAACGACACGCCGCCGCCTGACAAAGAGCGCCTGCAGTCGCCGGAAGAGCGCGAAGAGCTCGACGGACTGTACGAGTGCATCCTGTGCGCCAGCTGCTCGACCAGCTGCCCCAGCTTCTGGTGGAACCCCGACAAGTTTGTGGGCCCCGCCGGCTTGCTGCAGGCTTACCGCTTCATCGCGGACAGCCGCGATCAGGACACCGCTGGCCGCCTGGACAACCTGGAAGACCCGTACCGCCTGTTCCGCTGCCACACCATCATGAACTGCGTGGACGTCTGCCCGAAGGGCCTGAACCCCACGAAGGCCATTGGCAAGATCAAGGAATTGATGGTGCGCCGCGCCGTCTGAGGCGCCTCACCGCTGTCCCTTGCTGACCTGTACCGAACGCCACCCACTGCCCTTGCCATGACCGCCATCGCCCAGCCCGAAGCCGACCAGACGCCCGACGAGGACGTGCTGAGGCGCTTGCGCTGGCGGTGCCGCCGTGGCCTGCTCGAGAACGACATCTTCATCGACCGTTTCTTCGAGCAGCACGGGGGGCAGCTGACCAACGCGCTGGTACAGGGCTTGCTTGAACTCATGGACCTGTCTGACAATGACTTGCTGGATCTGCTGCTGGCCCGCAAAGAGCCTGAAGGTGATCTGGACAATGCCGAAGTCAGGCGGGTGCTGTCCTTGATGAGGGTGTCCCAGGCATGACCTTGCGCGCCGCTGTCCACATCCACACGATTGGGCGGTTGTTGCAAACGGTCGGGACAAGCTCTTGACCCGATAATGTCGCGGTAGTGCTGTGGTGCCACCGTGGTGCCGCTGTGGTTTTGCCGCGTATTCCGTGCTGCCGGTTCCTGACCGGGACACCGCATCAAACACTTTTTTCCCACACAAGACCGACCCCTAGGAGTGCTCATGACACCGTCCGACGTGAAAGCCACCCTGTCGTTTTCTGACGGCAGCCCCAGCATGGAACTGCCCATCTACAAAGGCTCTGTCGGCCCGGATGTGATTGACATCCGCAAGCTGTACGGCCAGACCGGCAAGTTCACCTACGACCCTGGCTTCCTGTCCACGGCTTCGTGCAACTCGAAGATCACCTACATCGACGGTGACAAGGGCGAACTGCTGTACCGCGGCTACCCCATCGAGCAGCTGGCCACCAACTGCGACTTCCTGGAAACCTGCTTCCTGCTGCTGAACGGCGAACTGCCCAACGCCACGGAAAAGACCGAGTTCGTCAACCGCGTGACGAACCACACCATGGTCAACGAGCAGATGCAGTTCTTCCTGCGTGGCTTCCGCCGTGACGCGCACCCGATGGCCGTCATGACCGGCCTGGTCGGCGCCCTGTCGGCCTTCTATCACGACAGCACCGACATCAACAACCCCGAGCACCGCAAGATCGCCGCGATCCGCCTGATCGCCAAGATGCCCACGCTCGTGGCCATGGCGTACAAGTACTCGATCGGCCAGCCCTTCGTTTATCCGAAGAACGACCTGTCGTACACCGAGAACTTCATGCGCATGATGTTCGCCACGCCGTGCGAAGACTACAAGGTCAACGACGTGCTGGTGCGCGCCATGGACCGCATCTTCATACTGCACGCTGACCACGAACAGAATGCCTCGACCTCGACCGTGCGCCTGTGCGGTTCGTCCGGCACCAACCCGTTCGCGGCCATCGCTGCTGGCGTGGCCTGCCTGTGGGGCCCGGCGCACGGTGGCGCCAACGAAGCCGCCCTGACCATGCTGGAAGACATCCAGAAGAACGGTGGCGTCGAGAAGATCGGCGACTTCATCGCCCAGGTCAAGGACAAGAACTCCGGCGTCAAGCTGATGGGCTT
>CAIQIL010000683.1 GCA_903871865.1 uncultured Burkholderiales bacterium | reverse complement strand
GAGTACCTGACACTGACCTTCAACAAGGCCGTCAACGTGTCGAGCGTGCGACTGTCGGGCTGGTCCGACGGCCTGCTGGGCCTTGGCGCCGACAGTGGCACCTTCACTGCCGGCACCAAGTCTTTCACGCTGGGCAGCAACAACGACCACGGCCTGCTGCTGACGACCTTCACCACGGCGGGCGCCACGGGCACGGTTTTCAAGCTGCAAGCCACGGGGCAGACGCATTTCCGCCTCGGCGGCCTGAACGTGGCCGCCGCGATCCCAGAGCCCGGCAGTTACGCCCTGATGGCCCTGGGTTTGGCTGGCATCGGCCTGGTGGCGCGCCGCCGCGCCGCCTGAGCACGGGGGGGGCTCAGCGCCCCGCGCGCACAAAAAAAAAGGATCCCGAGGGATCCTTTTTTGATTCACGCAGCATCGCCAGCGATGCCGCCCGCGCAGAACCCGCTTGGCGCCAGGTTTCAGCGAGCGGCCAGGCGACGGGCGGCGGCCGACGCGGCCAACAGGCCAAAGCGCGTGGTGGCTGCCACCACGACGACGACGGCCAGCGCAGACACCCCTTCCGGCGCATCCGCCAGCAGGTCGTGCACAGCGGTCAGGGCCAAGGGCAGGCCCAGCAAGAAGCCGGCGATGACGCCGAGCTTTTCCAGCCGCAGTTGGCGGCGCTCATCACCGGCCTGGGCCAGTCGGAGGTTCGCGGGATGGGAGGGGGAGAACGATTGGGCCATGGTGCACTCCTTCAACGGTTTGCATGACGTGGGACGGAGTCTAAGGGAAAACCACAGGGTTTAGGTGAAAACCCTTGTAACGGATCGCATTCCATGGCGCAATCTGTGACACAAGCCGCAGCCCAAGCGCGGCGGCACGGGCCACTACAATCGCCGTCCATGCGGTTGTCTCCACGCCCTCCCCCCCTGCCCGGTCAAACCTGGGCCGACTGGCGGGCGCAAGCACCACGGCTGGTGTTGGGTGCCTTGCTGCTGACCGCGGGCCTGAGCCTGTCCGGGGAAGCGCTTGACCGGACCTGGTGCCTGGCTCTGCAGCAATCCTTGGGCGGCTGGCCGACGGCCTGGCCCCTCCTGACTTGGTCGGCGCTCGGCATTTGCAGCCTCTTGCTGGTGACCTGCCTGAGCGCCGAAGAGCCTCGGCGCGTGGCCGCCTTGGTGGTCGCCATGGTGCTGGGCGGGCTGGTCGTGCACGTGATCAAGCGGACGCTGCAGGTGGACCGCCCCCTGGCGGTGTTCGGGCCGGATCACCCGGTGTTCCACGTGATGGGCGAGCACCTGCGCAAAGGGTCGATGCCGTCCGGGCACACCACCACCGCCTTCACGGTGGCAGGCCTGATGACCTTGTCGCTGCGCAGCGCTGCGCGCCGCCCCCTCACCTGGGCCGTGTGCGCAGGCTGGTGGCTGCTGGCTGCGCTGCAGGGCCTGTCGCGGGTGATGGTGGGTGCGCATTGGCCCAGCGACGTGCTGGCGGGTGCGGGCCTGGGCCTGATCCTCGCGCCTGTGGTCTGGCACCTCGGCATGACGCAGCGCCTGGCGCTCGGCTTGTCGCGCGTGTCCGTGCGCCCCTGGGTGGCTGGCGCCCTGCCCGTGCTGGCGGTCTTGCTCTGCCTGCTGGACCTGGGCACGCCCTTGCCAACGGCATGGTCTGTGGCGGTCGTGGGCCTGGGCCTGCTGGGCGCCTGGCGCTGGGGCCGCACCCCGCACGGCGCCCTGGCGCCCAACACTCTTTCCTGATCTGGACCCCACATGATCCCGACCCGCAACGTCCTGGGCCGCGTGCCTCCCTGGCTCTGGCTGGTCCTGCTGCTGACCCTGTGGCTGGCCGGCCTGGGGCTGGCGCCCTTGATCGACGTCGATGAAGGTGCGTTCTCGGAGGCGTCGCGCGAGATGCTGGCCAGTGGCGACTGGGGGCACACCACGCTCAACGGCGCGGACCGCTTCGACAAGCCCATCCTCATCTACTGGTTCCAGGCCGCCAGCATGGCGCTGTTCGGCGTCAACGAATTCGCTGCCCGACTGCCTTCGGCAGTGGCGGCCCTGATGTGGTGCCTGGCCGCCTTGCGCTTTGCCGAGGGTTGGCTGGGCTCACAGGTGGAGCGCGCGGCCGTCGGCATCGTGGCGACCAGCCTGGGGGTGATGCTGATCGGGCGGGCGGCCACGGCCGATGCGCTGCTCAATGCGCTGATGTGCTGGGCCTGTCTGGACCTCTGGCGCCACCTGGACAGCCGCGAGAAGGGCCCGTTGCGCCGCGCCTTCTTCTGGATGGGGCTGGGCCTGCTGACCAAGGGGCCGGTGGCGTGCTTGGTGCCGGGCATGGCCGTGATCTTGTACCTGCTGAGTTGCGGGCAATTGCGCCGCTTGCGCGAGGTGCTGGGCGACCCGCTGGCCTGGGCCATCCTGCTGTTGACGGCGGTGCCCTGGTACGCGTACGCGCTACACCGCCATGGCATGGCGTTCATTGACGGCTTCATCCTGCAGCACAACGTCAACCGCTTCATGCAGGCCAAGGAAGGCCACGGCGGCAGCCCGTTTTACACGCTGCTGGTGGCGCCTTTGCTGATGCTGCCTTGGACGCCGCTGCTGGTCGGCGTGGGCGGGCGCCTGGGCAAGGCCTGGCGCACGCCTGTGACGCGTTTCCTGCTGTGCTGGTCGGGCTTCGCGCTGCTGTTTTTCTCGCTGTCGAACACCAAGTTGCCGCACTACCTGCTTTACGGATTGACGCCGCTGATGCTGCTGTGCGCGCAGGCGCTGTCAGAGCTGCGCTCGCGCGCCCTGGGCCTGGCGCTGGCCGCGTCCCAGCTGCTGCTGTTCGGGTTGCTGTCCGCGAGCCAACACATGGCCGGCTGGCTGGCCGAGCGCACCTCGGACCCGCTGTACCACACGCTGCTGAGCACGGCCGCGCCCGGACCCGCATGGTGGCTGCTGGCCGCCGTGAGCGCGCTGTGGCTGCTGGTGTGGTGCTGGCCCAAAGGCTGCCTGGCCGACAAGGCCGTGCTCGGGGCGATGCTGGGCGCCTTCTGGGTGGTGCTGGCTGTGTTGCCTTGGTGGGCCGGGGCCTTGCAAGGCCCTGTGCGCGACCTGGCGCTCGAGGCGCGCAAGGCCACGGGGCAGCCCGTGACGCAATGGCAGACGCGCCAACCCAGTTTTGCCTTCTACCTGGGCGCCCCGACGCCACCGGGTGGGGCTGCTGTGGGCACACTCGCCTTGGCCCG
This sequence comes from uncultured Burkholderiales bacterium, assembly GCA_903871865.1. Taxonomy (GTDB): domain Bacteria; phylum Pseudomonadota; class Gammaproteobacteria; order Burkholderiales; family Burkholderiaceae_C; genus Aquabacterium. Next base: position 2,802 of record CAIQIL010000683.1, on the reverse strand, counting down.
CAAGGACCGCCTGCCGGCCCAGGACACCGATCTGCGCACCGTGGCCGAATCTCGCGGCTTCGCCCTGGTGACGCGCGCCGCGCCTGCCCAGGCACCGGCGTCCACCGCGAGCGCGCCGCGGTGAGCGACGACAACCAGGCCTTCGTGCCACCGTCTTTCCAGGCGCTGTACCGCGATGCACGGGGGCGCTGGACCTTGCCGCTGCGCGATGTCGCCGCCCGGTGCGAGTTTTGCGAGGATCTGGCCCAGCACCTCACAGAACACTGCCGCGGCGTCCATGTGGACATCGGCGCCGATGCGCAGGACGTGCTCGGGCGTTGCCTGCAAGGGCTCTTGCAGCCGGAGTCTGGCGTGTCATCTGACGAGGCGCACTGGGTCGTGACCCGCCTGGCCGAGTTGCTGAACTGGCCACACCCCGGTTTGCCATCGGCCGAGTGATCGGCCTCTGAACTGCCTTGAGTCGACCCTGGGCCGCGCGCCCATTGAAAACCCGCGCCCATGAAAAAGGGCCCCGAAGGGCCCTGTGTGGGATGCACCGCCAGCCCGGAGGCCGGCTTCAAGCACATCACTCGGCGGTGGCGCCACCTTCTGCCGGTGCGGCATCGGCCACATCGTCCAGCGCAGCCAGCTCCAGAGCGGCACGCTCCTGGGCTTCCTGCATGGCGATGGCGCGACGCTCGGTGTCGTCCATCTCTTCCTTGGCCTTGCGAGCCTGGTGGAAGGCCATGCCGGTACCGGCGGGGATCAGGCGACCCACGATCACGTTTTCCTTCAGGCCACGCAGCTCGTCGCGCTTGCCCATGATGGCAGCCTCGGTGAGCACGCGGGTCGTTTCCTGGAAGGAAGCGGCCGAGATGAAGGAGTCGGTCGACAGCGAAGCCTTGGTGATGCCCAGCAGCACATCGCTGTGCGTGGCGATCAGCTTGCCTTCGGCGCGCATGCGGTCGTTGGTGTCCAGCAGCTCGGAGCGCTCGACCTGTTCACCGGCGATGTAGTGCGTGTCGCCCGGGTTGACCATCTGGACGCGGCGCAGCATCTGGCGAACGATCACCTGGATGTGCTTGTCGTTGATCTTCACGCCCTGCAGACGGTAGACGTCCTGCACTTCGTCGACGATGTAACGGGCCAGCTCTTCGATGCCCAGCAGGCGCAGGATGTCCTGCGGATCGGCCGGACCGTCGACGATGGACTCGCCCTTGTTGACCACCTGACCTTCGTGCACCAGGATGTTCTTTTCCTTGAGCACGAGTTCCTCGTGGATGCCGCCTTCCGGATCGGTGATCTGCAGGCGAACCTTGCCCTTCGTTTCCTTGCCGAAGGAGACGGTGCCCGTCATCTCGGCCAGGGTGCCCTTGTCCTTGGGGGAACGGGCTTCGAACAGCTCGGCCACACGCGGCAGACCGCCGGTGATGTCGCGGGTCTTCTGACCTTCGATGGGGATGCGGGCCAGCACTTCACCAGGAGACAGGTCCTGACCGTCGCGGATCTGAACCAGCGAGCCGATCGGGAAGCCGATCATCACGGCGTGGTCGGTGCCAGGGATCTTGACCTCGCTGCCAGACGCGTCCAGCAGCTTGACGCCCGGACGGATCACCTTGGCGGTGCCACGGCGCTTCGGGTCGATCACGACCAGCGTGGACAGGCCGGTGACTTCGTCCACCTGCTTGGCCACGGTCACGCCTTCTTCGACGTTCTCGAAACGGGCCTTGCCACCGAACTCGGTGATGATGGGGCGGGTCAACGGGTCCCAGGTCGCCAGGACCAGGCCAGCCTTGACGGTCTGGTCGATCTTGATGTTGAGCTGCGCGCCGTACGGCACCTTGTGACGCTCACGCTCACGGCCGTGCTGGTCGGAGATGACGATTTCGCCGGAACGCGAAATCACCACCAGGTCGCCCTTGCCGTTCGTGACGTAGCGCATCGTGGCGTTGAAGCCGATGATGCCGTCCGACTTGGCTTCCACGCTCGAAGCGATGGCAGCGCGCGAGGCGGCACCACCGATGTGGAAGGTGCGCATCGTCAGCTGCGTGCCCGGCTCACCGATGGACTGCGCGGCGATCACGCCGACAGCTTCACCGGAGTTCACCAGACCACCACGGCCCAGGTCACGGCCATAGCACTTGGCGCACAGGCCGAAGCGGGTGGCGCAGGTCAGCGGGGTGCGGACCTTGACTTCGTCCACGCCAGCGGCTTCCAGCTCGTCCAGCACGTCCTCGTCCAGCATGGTGCCCGCAACGATCAGCACCTGTTGGGTTTCGGGGTGCAGCACGTCGGTCGCAGGCACGCGGCCCAGGATGCGGTCGCGCAGCGATTCGATGACTTCACCACCTTCGACCAGGGCGCGGGTGTTGATGCCTTGGTCGGTGCCGCAATCGACGGTGGTGACCACCAAGTCTTGCGTCACGTCCACCAGACGGCGGGTCAGGTAGCCCGAGTTCGCGGTCTTCAACGCCGTGTCCGCCAGACCCTTACGGGCACCGTGGGTGGAGATGAAGTACTGCAACACGTTCAGACCTTCACGGAAGTTCGCCGTGATGGGGGTCTCGATGATGGAGCCGTCAGGCTTGGCCATCAGGCCGCGCATGCCGGCCAGCTGGCGGATCTGGGCCGCGCTACCGCGGGCACCGGAGTCGGCCATCATGTAAATCGAGTTGAACGATTCCTGATCGACTTCGTTGCCGTGGCGGTCGATGGTCTTTTGCTTGGACAGCTGCGACATCATGACCTTGCCGACTTCGTCGCCGGTCTTGCCCCAGATGTCCACCACCTTGTTGTAGCGCTCGCCAGCGGTCACCAGACCGG
>CAIQIL010000682.1 GCA_903871865.1 uncultured Burkholderiales bacterium | reverse complement strand
TGGTGGTGGTGGTGGCGGTGTCAAATCGCCCACCGCCGCACCGAGCTTGAGCAGCCCTCCGTCACAGGCGACGCTGTCGGCGGACGCTGCTGCGCCCCTGACCCCAGGGCAAACCGAGCGCTGGCTCGCGGCCAGCTTCGACCGCCACGCCCGCCGCGCCCTCAACGAATCGTTCTGCCTGAGCCTCTCCGGTGCGGTGAACCAAGCAGCGCTGCAGCAAGCCCTGCAGGACGTGCTGGGCCGCCACGAAGCCTTCCGCACCTGCTTTGACGCCGACGAGCCACTGCAGCGCCTGGACGCCTTCGCCGCGCTCGACGTCCACCCCGTGGACCTGCGCGATCAAGGCGATGCACGGGCCGCGCTGGACGCCTTCTGCGCACAGGCCAGCCTCACCGACTTTGCGCTCGACCAGGCCCCGCTGGCACGCGTCAGCCTGCTGAACTTGTCCGATGGCCGCACGGTGGTCCACCTCGTCGTCAGCCACCTGATTTTCGACGGTTGGGCCTCCAGCGTGATGCTGGACGAGTTGGCCACGGCCTACCGCGCACGCAGCCAGGGTCTCGCGCCGGCATGGGCTGCGCCTGCAGAATCACCCCGACAATTCGGCGCCGCCGAGCAGGCACGCTGGGAAGGCCCGCAAGGCCAGGAAGACCTGGCGTTCTGGCGACAAACGCTGGCCCAGGCACCTGCGCCGCTGTCCCTCGGTGACCGAGAGCCGCCGCGCCCCCGCCACTTCACCGGCGACACCCTCACAGCACGCTACGACGGCCCCTTGCTCTTGGCCTTGAAGGCCCGCAGCAAGCAACTCAAAGCCACCCTGTTCCAACTGACCCTGGCCGCGGTGGCCCGCCTCATCCACCGTCGCACCGGTCGGGAAGACTTCATCGTGTCGGTGCCTTGCGCCAGCCAGAGCCTGGCACAGCACGGCCCGCTGATCGGCGATGGCGTGCTGGACCTGCCCCTGCGCCTGCACTGCACCGCCGCCGCCCGCATGGAAGACATGGTCGCGCAGGTCAAGACGCGCTTGCTGGACGCGCTCGAACACCCGCTGGCCACCCAAGGCACCATCGCCAGGGCCCTGGGGGTGCAAGGCACGGGTGACCGCCCGCCCCTGACCGGCATCTATTTCAACTTCAACCCCAAGCTTGACCTCAGCGGCTTCGCGCCCTTGAAGGCCGACATGGTCGAAGCGCGCAAGCTGGGCTTGCTCAGTGAAGTCATCTTCAACTTCTACGACAACGAGGACGCGCTCACCCTCGACCTGCACCACAGCACCGAGTTCTTCAGTCCGCAACGGGCACAGGCCCTGGTCGACGAACTGGGCCAGCTTCTACAGGAAGCTGCGGGCACCGGACTGACGCCACCCGCGGCAGCCACCGAGTTGGTACACGGCCTGTCACGTGCAGACTGGCAGACCCTGGAAGGCTTCAATGCCACCACCCAAGCCTACCCCACCGGCCTGCGCCTGGGCGACCTGATCCGCCAGACCGTGGCGACCCACCCAGACGCCATCGCCGTGCGTTTCGAGGGCCGCGGCGTCACCTACCGAGAACTCGACCAGCGCGCCTGGGCGCTCGCCGAGCGCTTGCGTGCGCAGGGCGTCAAACCGGGCACCCTGGTCGGTGTGAGCCTGGAGCGCAGCGTCGAGCTGGTGGCCGCGCTGGTGGGCGTCGTGTACAGCGGCGGCGCCTACGTGCCGCTGGACC
>CAIQIL010000681.1 GCA_903871865.1 uncultured Burkholderiales bacterium | reverse complement strand
AGGCGCGCCTGCAGGGCGTCGGCTTCGGCCTGAGGCCCCACCCACAGCCAGCGCGGCACGCCCAGCACGGCGGGCAGGCTCACCAACTGGCCGCCCAGGCAGGCGCGAACGGGCCAGGGGGCATCGGCAGAGGGCGTTGTCGTGGTGGCGGTAGAGGATGGGGCTTGTGCGCCCTCGGACAGCAGGGCTTGCACCTCGGCGCCGGCCAGGCCCAGGACGCGCAGGGTGGCTTGGCCATCGCTCAGGCGGGTCTTGGCGCGCAGCACGAACATCGACAGGCGCTTGAGCAGCGGCGGCAACACGCTGGCATCGCACAGCAGCCAGACGTTGTCGGCATCGGGGCGCAGGGCGATGGCGCTGGCCAGCATGCGGCCCTTGGCCGAGCAGTAGGCCGCCAGGCGGGCCTGGGTGGCGTCCAGGTGCTCGATGTCCTGGCTGAGCTGGCCGTGCAGGAAGCTGGCGGTGTCGGGGCCCGCGGCCTGCAACACGGCCAGGTCGGGCAGCGGCAGGGCGCCGTGCCATGCGGCGGGGGAGGGCAGGTGCAAATCAGGGATGGGCGAGGTCGTGAGAGGCGATGTCATGCGGGTCATTATGATCACGCCCTGATGCACCCGCAAAACACACGGAGGACGACCCTCCGCCCAGGCGTCCTTCTCGGCGCCCACGCCACGCCATTGCCTGCCCACGTGCGTCGTCACGTGCGCGGCGGCTTCTTCGCGTCCGCCTTGATGCTGCTGGCGGCCTTGGCTCTGGCGGTGTCAGCGGGTGTCTGGTGGTGGCTCAACCAGCCCCTGCGCCTGAACGCGCCCACGGTGGAGCTCTCGGTCGAGGCGGGCAGCACGCCGCGCGATGTGGCCCGTGCCTGGGCTGCCGCGGGGGTCGAAGCGCCTGCCTGGATGCTCTATGAGTGGTTCCGCTGGTCGGGGCAGTCGCGCCAGATTCGCGCCGGCAGCTACGAGCTGGAAACGGGCGCCACACCGCGCGACCTGCTGCGCATGATGGTGCGGGGCGACGAGCGCCTGGCCACGGTCAAGCTCATCGAGGGCTGGACGTTCAAGCGCTTCCGCGCCGAGTTGGCCCAGGCCGAGGGCCTCAAGCCCCTGACCCAGGGCATGGGCGAGGCCGAGTTGATGGCCCAACTGGGCGCCCCAGGCGTGCCCGCCGAAGGCCAGTTCTTCCCCGACACCTATGCCTACGCCAAGGGCAGCACCGATCTGGCCGTGTTGCAGCGGGCCCACCGGGCCCTGCGCAAGCAGCTGGATGCCGTCTGGGCGCAGCGTGCCGCAGGCAGCATGCTGGCGTCGCCGCAGGATGCGCTGGTCCTGGCGTCCATCGTCGAAAAGGAAACCGGCCGCGAGTCCGACCGCCCGATGATCTCGTCGGTGTTCCACAACCGCTTGCGCATCCGCATGCCCTTGCAGACCGACCCCACCGTCATCTACGGTCTGGGCGATGCCTTCGACGGCAACCTGCGGCGCATCCACCTGCAGACCGACACGCCCTTCAACACCTACACCCGCCGCGGCCTGCCGCCCACGCCGATTGCCATGCCGGGCAAGGCCGCCTTGATCGCCGCGGTGCAGCCCGCCAGCTCCAAGGCTTTGTATTTCGTGGCCCGTGGCGACGGCAGCAGTGTCTTCAGCGCGACACTGGCTGAGCATAATCGCGCAGTGAACCAGTACCAACGCGCCAGAAAGGGTCCATGAGCACAGGCCGATTCATCTCCTTCGAGGGCATCGACGGGGCGGGCAAGACCACCCACATCGACGCCGTCGAGCAGGCCTGGCGCGCGGCCGGTCACGAGGTCGTGCGCACGCGCGAGCCCGGTGGCACGGCCCTGGCCGAGTCGCTGCGCGAACTCGTGCTGCACCAGCCCATGGACGCCCTGACCGAAGCCTTGCTGGTGTTCGCCGCACGGCGCGACCACATCCAGCAGGTGATCGCGCCGGCGCTGGCCCGTGGCGCCTGGGTGCTGTGCGACCGCTTCACCGACGCCACCTTCGCCTACCAAGGCGCCGGCCGGGGCTTTGACCTGCAGGTGCTGGCGCAGCTGGAAGGCTGGGTGCAGCAAGGTTTACAGCCCGAACTGACCCTGCTGTTCGACCTCTCGCCCGCCGTGGCCGCGGCCCGCCTGCGCGATGCCCGCCAGCCCGACCGCTTCGAGTCCCTGGACGAGGCGTTCTTCGAGCGCGTGCGGGGTGGCTACCTGGCCCGACAGGCCGCTGACACGCAGCGTTTTGCGCTGATCCAGGCCGATGCCCCGCCACAGGCCGTGGCCGCGCAGGTGCAGACCGCCTTGCAGTCACGGGGCCTGGCATGACGGGGGGCCTGAAAGGCGCAAAGGGTGAGGTTGGCGACAAGCCCGAAGCCGCGCAAGACACGCTCTGGCCTTGGCTGCGCGAGCCGCTGGCGCAGGCCTTGCAGCAGCTGCACAGCCATGCGGTGCTCCTGCACGGTCCGGAAGGCGTCGGACAGTTCGAGTTCTCGCTGGCGCTGTCACGCGCCTGGCTGTGCGAGCAGCCTGCCGACGATGGTGATGGCGCTGGTGGCATGTCGGTGTTGAAGCCGGCTTGCGGCCAATGCGTTTCCT
>CAIQIL010000680.1 GCA_903871865.1 uncultured Burkholderiales bacterium | reverse complement strand
GGCAATGTGCTGGACCCTGTCGACCTGATCGATGGCATTGAACTGGCCCCCTTGCTGGACAAACGCACGACCGGATTGCGCAAACCCGAGACCGCGCCCAAGGTTCGCAAGAACACCGAGAAAGAATTCCCTGAAGGCATTCCCGGCTACGGCGCCGATGCCCTGCGCTTCACTTTTGCCGCGCTGGCCAGCCTGGGTCGCAGCATCAACATCGACAGCAAGCGTTGCGAGGGCTACCGCAACTTCTGCAACAAGCTCTGGAACGCCACCAAGTTCGTGCTGATGAACACCGAGGGCCAGGACTGTGGCCTTGACAAGCACGCACCGGGGGCCTGTGTCACCGGCGAGTACCTGAACTTCAGCCCCGCCGACAAATGGATCGTCTCCGAGCTGCAGCGCGTGGAAGCCGCTGTCGAGCAAGGCTTCACCGACCTGCGCCTGGACAACGTCGCCAACGCCATCTACCAGTTCGTCTGGGACGAGTACTGCGACTGGTACATCGAGATCGCCAAGGCCCAGCTCAACGCCGCCAAGGCCGAGGGCAACGAGGCCAAGGCCCGCGCCACCCGCCGCACCCTGATCCGCGTGCTGGAAACCGTGCTGCGCCTGCTGCACCCCATCACGCCCTTCATCACCGAAGAGCTCTGGCAGGTCGTGGCACCGGTGGCCGGCCGCAAGGCAGCTGACAGCGACGACACCCTCGTGCTGGCGCCCTACCCGCTGCCCGACCTGGGCCGCGTGTGCGCCGAGTCCGACGCCTGGGTGGCCAAGCTCAAGGCCATCGTGGGCACCGCCCGCAACCTGCGCAGCGAGATGAGCCTGTCGCCCGCCGAGCGCGTGCCCCTGCTCACCACCGGCGACGCAGATTTCATCCGCCAGGCCGCGCCCATCCTCCAGGCCCTGGGCAAGCTCAGCGAGGTCCAGCTGCTGGACGAAGCCGCTTTCGCCGCTGCCACCGGCATGGCCCCGGTGGCCGTGCACGGCGAAGCCCGCCTGGCCCTGCACGTCGAGATCGACATCGAGGCCGAGAAGGTCCGCCTGGGCAAGGAAATCACCCGCCTGCAAGGCGAGATCGCCAAGGCGCAGGCCAAGCTGGGCAACGAGAGCTTCGTGGCCCGCGCCCCGGCCGCCGTGGTTGAACAGGAAAAGGCCCGCGTGGCCGACTTCTCCGCCACGCTGGAGCGCCTGCAAGGCCAGCTGCAGCGCCTGGCCTGAGTTCACAAGGACACCGATGTCGTTTGCCCCGAACACCCCCATCACCAAGGCCATCTTCCCGGTGGCCGGCCTGGGCACCCGCTTCCTGCCGGCCACCAAGGCGCAGCCCAAGGAAATGCTGCCCGTGGTGGACAAGCCCCTCATCCAGTACGCCGTGGAAGAGGCCTATGCCGCCGGCATCCGCGAGATGATCTTCGTGACGGGCCGCCACAAGCGCCCCATCGAAGACCACTTCGACATGGCCTTCGAGCTCGAACATGAGCTGGAACTCGCCGGCAAGCACGAGCTGCTGCAGCTGGTGCAGTCCATCAAGCCCGATGACATGGAATGCGTCTTCGTGCGCCAGCCCAAGAGCCTGGGCCTGGGCCACGCCGTGCTGTGCGGCGAACGCCTGGTGCGCGGTGAGCCCTTCGCCGTGCTGCTGGCCGACGACCTGATGGTCGGCGAACCGGCCGTGCTGGCGCAGATGGTCGAGCAGTTCAACACGCTGCAAGCCTCCATCCTGGCCGTGCAGGAAGTGCCTGCCGAACACACCAAGCGCTATGGCATCGTGGCCGGCGTGGCCGCGGGCGAGCGGCTGGTCGAGGTGCAGCAAATCGTGGAAAAGCCAGCCCCCGAGAATGCGCCCTCGCGCCTGGGCGTGGCCGGCCGCTACATCCTGACGCCCGCGGTCTTCGACCAGATCCGCCAGCAGCCGCGCGGCGTGGGCAACGAGATCCAGCTGACCGACGGCATCGCCGGACTGTTGCGCTCAGAGAAAGTCTTCGCCTACCAGTACGCAGGCAAGCGCTACGACTGCGGCAGCAAAGAAGGCTTCCTAGAGGCCAACGTCGAGCTGGCGCTTCGCCACCCGCAGATCGGTGCGGGCTTCCGCGCCTACCTCAAGGCGCTGGATCTGGGCTGACGGTGGCGTCGTGCCCCATGGCCGGCAACAGCCCGGCCATGTCCATCTGCATCATGATCATGTTGACCAGGGTGGACACCGAAGGCCGCCCAGTGTCCACACGGTAGTGCGCCACCTCGTCGTAAAGCGGGTGGCGTTGCTCGTACAGCTCGCGCAGCTTGGCCAGCGGGTCTGCGACCTGCAGCAAGGGGCGTTGGGTGTCGTGGCGCAATCGCCGGTACAGCTCTTCGGGCGTGGAGCGCAGGTAAATCACCGTGGTGCGCTCGTGCAGGCAAGCCCGGTTGGCCGGCCTCAGGACCGAACCGCCGCCCGTCGCCAGGACCAGGGGCGCCTCACCCTCCCGGGTGAGCTCGTCGATCACCTGCTCCTCCAGGTCACGGAACGCCACCTCACCGTGCTGCTCGAAATAGGCACGGATCGGCATGCCGATCCGTTCTTCCAGCACGATGTCAGCGTCGAGGAAACGCGCACCCAGGCGCCGGGCCAACTGCCGCCCGACGGTGGACTTGCCGCCACCCGGCAGGCCCACCAAAGCAACCACCGATTTCAAAAGCCACTTTCTGTCAGCGCAAGGCTGCCTTCTCCGACACCACCTTGGGCGTCAGGAAAATCAACAATTCAGAGCGTTTGGTGGCGCGGCTGTTGTTCTTGAACAGGTTGCCCAGCACCGGGATGTCACCCAGCACCGGCACGCGCTGTTCGGCATTGCTTTCGCTCTGCTGGAAGATGCCGCCGATCACCACCGTGCCGCCATTTTCCACCAGAACCTGGGTCTGAACGTGCTTGGTGTCGATCGCGAAGCCCGCGGTGGTCACCTGCCCCACGCTGTCCTTGTTCACATCGACGTCCAGGATGATGCTGCCCTCGGGCGTGATTTGGGGCGTGACTTCCAGCTTCAGGTTGGCCTTGCGGAAGGTGATGGCCGTGGCGCCGCTGGACGTGGCCGTCTGGTAAGGCAGTTCCGTGCCCTGCTCGATCAGCGCCTTGACCTGGTCGGCCGTGATGACGCGTGGGCTGGACACGATCTTGCCGCGGCCATCGGCTTCCAGGGCGGAAATTTCCAGGTTCAGCGCATGGTTCACGCTGGAGGTGAACAAGGACACACCCACCGTGGCCGCATTGAAGCCGTTGATGCCCTGGCTGGGCAGGTTCACGAAGTAGCTGTTGGCCACCGACGAGACACCGCCCAGGCCCTGGTCGGGCGAGGCCACCGTGCCGGAGTAGTTGCCATTGATGCCCAGGTTCAGGTTGCCCGAAGACGCCACCGCCGTCTTGTTGGTGGTGCCCAGGCGCACGCCCAGGTTGCGGCTGAAGTTGTCGTCGGCCTCGACGATGCGGGCCTCGATCAGCACCTGGCGCACCGGGATGTCGATCTTGGCGATCATCGCCTGGATCTCTTCCAGCTTGGACGGGATGTCGTTGACGAAGAGCTGGTTGGTCCGCGTCTCGAAGATCACGCTGCCGCGCGGCGACAGGATGCGGGTGCTGTTGCCCGAACCACCACTGCCCCCCGTTCGGCTGCCCGTCAGGCCCTTGGCGATTTCCTCGGCCTTGGTGTAGTTGAGCTGGAAGGACTGGTTGCGCAGAGGCTCCAGTGCGGCCACCTGGGCCTTGGCTTCGAGGTCGATCTTTTCCTTGGCATTGATCTCGTCCTTGGGCGCGATCCACAGCACATTGCCGGACTTGCGCACCCCCAGGCCCTTGGCCTGCAGGATGATGTCCAGGGCCTGGTCCCAAGGCACGTCTTTCAGGCGCAGGGTCACGCTGCCGTTGACCGTGTCGGACGTCACCACGTTGAAGTTGGTGAAGTCGGCGATCACCTGCAGCAGGGCGCGCACTTCGATGTTCTGGAAGTTCAGCGAAAGCTTCTCACCCGAGTAGCCCGGGCCTTGCGTCAGCTTGTTGGGGTCCACCTTGCGCGAGCGCACTTCCAGCACGAACTGGTTGTCGCTCTGGTAGGCGGAGTGCTCCCAGTCGCCGCGCGGGTTCACCACCAGCTTGACGCGGTCGCCCGTCTGGGTGGCCGTGACGGCCTGCACCGGGGTGCCGAAGTCGGCCACGTCGAAGCGCTTGCGCAGACGCTCGGGCAAGGACGCACGCACGAACTCGACCACCAGGGACTGGCCCTGCTGGCGGATGTCCACGCCGACCTGGTTGTTGGGCAGTTCGACCACGACGCGGCCAGCGCCATCCTGGCCACGGCGGAAGTCGATGTCCTTGAGCGCCAGCGGCGCGACGTTCTTGTTCTCGGCAAAGTGCAAGGCGTCATCGGCCTTGTCGCTCTTGTCGGCCTTGTCAGCTGGAGGCTTGGCCAGCACCGCAGCGGGTGCGGCGGCCGGTGCCGACGCCACGGACGGGTCGAGGTAGACCATCAGCGTCTTGCCTTGCAACTCGGCACGGTAGGTCGTGGCCTGGCGCAGGTTCAGCACGACACGCGAGCGGTCACCGGCGTTGGCGACGCTCACGGTGCGCAGGTTGCCGTTGTTGATGTCCACCACGTTGCGCGCCAGGCTGCTGGACACGCCAGGCAGGTCGAGGGCGATGCGCGGCGGGCTTTGCACCACGAAGCCAGCCGGCAAGGTGGCCAGGGGTTCGGACAGCTCGATGCGCACCACTTCGGCGCCAGCCTGCTGGGTGCTGGTGATGGCCTGGATCGCAGCGGCGGCCCAGCTCAGGGGCGATGCCAGCGCCAGGCCAAGCCCGACCATCGCAAGACGCCACGGTTTCATAGACAGGTTCTCCAGCTTCATCATCATTTGCCACCCTCTTGCAGTTGCAGGGTGGTGGGCCGCTCGATCCACTCGCCAGCGGCGTCCTGCACGATCTCGCGCAGCGAGACTTCGGTTTCGGTGATCTTCAAGATCTTCCCGTAGTTCTGGCCGATGTAGTCACCGGCCTTGACCTGGTAGAGCAAGCCATCCACCTTGAGCAAGGCGAAGGGCAAGCCCTTTTTCTGAACGCTGCCGACCATGGACATGCTGTCCAGCGGGAAGGCTTCCAGCGGTTCCTTGCGGCGGTTGAGTTCGGCCGCCACGGCGGAATTCGGCTGCCGCGCTTCTTGCTTGAGGGCGCCCGCCAGTTTCTGCGCGCTGAAAGGCTCCACGCCCTCCATGCCGACGTAGGCCTGCGGGTTGAACTTCTGGGGCGGCGACAGCGGTTGCACGTTGGGGCGCACCTGCTGGCGCTCCTGGTCCATCCAGGTCTGCAGCTCGTTGTGGTCGCTGTCGCAGGCGCTCAGGCCTGCCGACAGCAACACGGCCAGCACCAACCAGCTGAGCGAGCGGTGAAAATTCGGGCGGTTCATTTCTTGGGGCCCTTCTGCTTGGCCTTCTCGGCACGGATGGCGTCCAGCTCGGTCTGGTCCAGGTAGCGGTAGGTGCGGGCGGTGGCGTCCATGTACAGGTTGCCCTGGGCGTCCTTGGCCACCACGCTGCCGACGACCATGTTGTGCAAGGTCACGATGCGCGAGAGGTTGGCGATGTCGGCGGTGAAGGCGCCGATGTCATGGAAGCGGCCGGTGACGCGGATGGCGATCGGCAGCTCGGCGTAGTAGTCCTTGACCACGACCTGACCCGGCCGGAAGAGCTCGAAGTCCAGCCCACGGCCCAGACCGGCCTGGTTGATGTCGGAGAGCAGCGCGTCCATGTCGGCCTTGCCGGGCAGCTGCTTTTCGAGCTGCTTGACGTACTCCTCGACCTGGATGCGCTGCTTGCGCAACTCGGCCAGGTTGACAGCCTGGGCCACCTTGGCCTGGTACTCGCTCTTGAGCTGGGGCTCCTTGTCGCGCTCGGCCTGGAGCTCGTCGCTCTGGCTGGACAGCAAGGCCACCCAGCCCAGGATCACAACGACGATGCTGGCCAGCAGGAAGCTCGCCAGCTTGGGCAGCAAGGGCCACTGGCCCGGCTCGTTGGGGTTGAGGCCGCTGAACTGGCCCTGGGCCTGTTCGAACAGCGTGTTCAGATCGATGTTGAGGTTTTTGGCCATGGTGTGCTCCTCAGGACTGCGGGGCAGCCACAGGGGCAAGCGGGGGCCGGCCAGGCGCCTTGCGGCCCTTGGCGCCGGCGGGTGCGGAAGCGCCGCCAGCGGCTTCGGCCACGTCCTGCGGCTGCTTGAGCGTCAAGCGCATGGAGAACTCGAACAGGCGCTTGGGGTTGCGTGCGTCTTTTTGCGCCACGGCAGACACCTTGATCTCCTGCAGTTCGGGGCGCTCCAGCCAGGTCGAACGGTTGCCGGTGTTGCGCAGGAACTCGGAGACGCGCTCGTTGGTCTGGGCCAGGCCCGTCACCAACACGTGCTGACCATCCTGACGAATCGATGTGAGATAGATACCCTCAGGCGTCTGGTGGGCCAGTTCATTAAGCAGGTAAACCGGCATGTTGCGATCAGTCTGGAGGTCT
>CAIQIL010000679.1 GCA_903871865.1 uncultured Burkholderiales bacterium | reverse complement strand
TGGCGGCCGTCACCGGCGTTGACCACGTGCACGTGCGGCGCCACGTGCTGGGCGATCAGGTAGGGCGCACCCGACTCGCTGTGCCGCACGATGAACATGTCGGCCTGCATCGCGGACAGGTTCGCGATGGTGTCCAGCAGGCTCTCGCCCTTGGAGGCCGACGAGCGCGCGATGTCGAGGTTGATGACGTCGGCGCTCAGGCGCTTGGCCGCGATCTCGAAGGTCGTGCGCGTGCGCGTGCTGTTTTCGAAGAACAGGTTGAAGACGCTCTTGCCGCGCAGCAGCGGCACCTTCTTGACCTCACGCTCGTTGACGCTCAGGAACTGCTCGGCGGTGTCCAGGATCTGGTGCAGGATGGCCTTGGGCAGGCCTTCCGTGGACAGCAGGTGGATCAGCTCGCCATGCGCGTTGAGCTGCGGGTTGCGTTGGGGTTTTTTCATCACACCCTCTCGAAATGGAACTGGAAACGGCCTTGCGGCGTGCGGTCCAGGGACACGCGCTCGTCGTCGGGCAAGGCAATGCGGGCGGCGGAGAACGCCGGCTCGATGGGCAGCTCGCGGCCGCCCCGGTCCACCAGCACGACCAGGGTCACGCTGGCAGGGCGACCGAAGTCGAACAGCTCGTTGATGACGGCGCGCGTGGTGCGGCCGGTGTAGAGCACGTCGTCGATCAGCAGGATGCGGCGGCCATCGACCTCGAAGGGCAGGTGCGTGGCGTCCTTGCCCACGGCCAGACCGCGCGAGCTGAAGTCATCGCGGTGCAAGGCCGAGGAGATCACCCCGTGCGGCGTCTTCAGGCCGAGGTCGGTGGCGAGGCGTTCGGCCAGCCAGGCGCCGCCCGACCAGATGCCGACCAGGGCCGTGTCGGGCGTGGCCAAACGGCGCACGCCGTCGAGCAGGCTGCCGTAGAGGGCCTCGGCGTCGAGGCTCAGGGTGTGGGGTGCAGAGGATGTCACTCGGGCCTCTCGGAGGGGATGGCGTCGGGGATGGCGTCGAACAATTGCTGCAGCAGGATGGCCGCGGAAGCAGCGTCCAGGTCGCGTGCGCCGAAGGACTTCGCCTCGGTGGTCGAGTAGCGCTCATCGACCTCGTGCACGGGCAGGTGGAAGCGGCCCGAGAGCTGGCGGCCGAACTTGCGCGCCCGCAGGGTGTTCTCGTGCTCGGCGCCGTCGGGGTGGTAGGGCACGCCCACCACGAGGGCAGCGGGTTGCCACTCGGTCACCAGTTGGCCGATGCGGGCAAAGCGTGCGTCGCCCTCGGCCGCGATGGTTTGCAGGGGCTGGGCCTGGCGCGTGAAGCTGTTGCCGGTGGCCACGCCCACGCGCTTGAGCCCGTAGTCGAAGGCCAGGAAGGTGCGGACCGCGGACGACGGCGTCGGCCCGGTCATGCGTGCCCGGCCTCGCCCATCAGGAAGCTGCGGTCCACGCCCAGCAGAGACAAAGCCTTGTCATAGCGCTGCTCCACCGGTGTGGCGAAGATAAGCTCCGGGTCGGCATTCACCGACAGCCAGCCATTGCGCGAGATCTCGTCTTCCAGCTGCCCGGCGCCCCAGCCCGCGTAGCCCAGCGTGACGAAGACGCGCTTGGGGCCGGCGCCGCTGGAGAGGGCTTCCAACACATCGCGCGAGGTGGTCATCTCCAGGCCGCCCGAGATCTTGAGCGTCGAGCTGTAGTGCTCGCCATCGTCGCCCAGGCCCTCGTGCAGCACGAAGCCGCGCTCGGTCTGGACGGGGCCGCCGTAGAACACGGGGCGCGCGGCGAGGTCATCGCGGTCCAGCGACAGGTCCACGCGCTCGAACAGGTTCTTGAGGTTGATGTCCGTCGGGCGGTTGATGACCAGGCCCAGGGCGCCGTTGTCGCTGTGCTCGCACAGGTAGACGACGGTGCCCGCGAAGTTGTCATCCACCATGCCCGGCATGGCGATGAGAAACTGGTTGGTCAGGTCGATGGAATGGGAAACGTCGGCAGACATGCCATGATTTTAGGCCAGCCGCCTGCGGCTGCACCAAGACAATGCCTGCGGGCAGAACAAAGCCATGAACGAAGCCCACTCATCCGCCCTGGTCTGGCTGCGCCGCGACCTGCGCTGCCACGACCACGCCGCCCTCTTCCATGCCTTGAAAAACGCGGGCAAGGTGTGGTGCGCCTTCGTCTTCGACACCGACATCCTCGACGCCTTGCCCCGCCAGGACCGCCGCGTGGCCTTCATCCGCGAGAGCCTGTTCGAGCTCGACGGCGCCCTGCGCGTGTTGGCAGCCAATGCAGGCGCCCCCACGCCCGCGCTGACGGGGCTGATCGTGCGACACGGCCCGGCCCGCCGCGAAATCCCGAAGCTGGCCGAGCAGCTCGGCGTGCAATCG
>CAIQIL010000678.1 GCA_903871865.1 uncultured Burkholderiales bacterium | reverse complement strand
CGGCAGCACCGCTTCGGAATTCTTCGCCAGCACGACCTCGTTGGTCTCCTGGTCCATGACGAGGGCCACGCTGGATTTCAGGTCCAGCGGGTCGGACGTGTGGTGCAAGCCATAGATCTGGCCAAACGAAGCGCCAGTGGCACCGGATGCAGCGGCCACGGTGGCAGAGGGCCGCAAAGGCACGCCCGCTGGCGTCTTGACCGAAATGGGCATCAAGGGCTGGGCCATGGCGGGCAGGCGGGCCTCGGCGCGCGCTTCCGTCATCGGCGCGGCCGCACGGGCACCGCGCCCTTTGCGAACGGGCTTCTTGGCAGCTGCCGGCTTGTCAGCGGGCTTGGCCACCGCCTTGTTCGCGCCCTTGGCCGAGGTCTTGGTCACCGCGGTCTTGGCGTGTCGGGCCGTCTTGGCCTCTGCAGGCGCAGACCAGCCGAGTGCCAGCAACAGTGCCGCCACGCCTGCCAGAAAGCAGACATCCTTGCCGAGATTCATCTTGCGCTTGTTGACAACCACGATACAGCCCTTTCGTCCTCACCGAAGTGTAATGAAAAAACGCGCAAGATCAAAGACTTACGCGCTATTCATGAAGTGACCCGGCAAAAACCGGTCACCGAGGGGCTGATTCAACCCTGGGCTGCCACCCGCTCTGCCTTGCTGTGAAGCTTGTTCAACGCAGACAGATACGCTTTGGCCGACGCCACAACGATGTCCGGATCAGACCCGACCCCGTTGACGACCCGGCCACCGTGCTGCAGCCGAACCGTCACCTCTCCCTGGGATTCTGTGCTCCCCGAGGTGATGGCATTGACCGAGTACAGCACCATTTCCGCGCCACTTTTCACGACAGCCTCGATCGCCTTGACCGACGCATCGACCGGACCATTGCCATCGGACTCGCTGCGGTGCTCCACGCCACCGGCGCCGAACACCACGCTGGCGTGCGGGCGCTCGCCCATTTCGGAGCGCTGCGACAGGGCCACCAAGCGGTAGTGCTCCTGCTCGCTGGTGACACTTTCGTCGCCGACCAGGGCGATGATGTCCTCGTCGAAGATCTCGCTCTTGCGGTCGGCCAGCTCCTTGAACTTGGCGAACGCTGCGTTGACCTCGGCTTCCGAATCCAGGTCGATGCCCAGCTCCTGCAGGCGCTGCTTGAAGGCGTTGCGGCCCGAGAGCTTGCCCAACACGATCTTGTTGGCCGACAGACCGACGTCTTCGGCGCGCATGATTTCGTAGGTGTCGCGCGCCTTGAGCACGCCATCCTGGTGGATGCCGGAGGCGTGGGCGAAGGCGTTGGCACCGACCACGGCCTTGTTGGGCTGCACCACAAAGCCGGTGGTCTGCGAGACCAGGCGCGAGGCGGACATGATCTGCTGGGTGTCGATGCCCACGTCCAGGCCGAAGTGGTCACGGCGCGTCTTCACGGCCATCACCACCTCTTCCAGCGCGCAATTGCCGGCGCGCTCGCCCAGGCCGTTGATGGTGCATTCCACCTGACGGGCCCCGCCGATCTTCACGCCGGCCAGGGAATTGGCCACGGCCATGCCCAGGTCGTTGTGGCAGTGCACCGACCAGATCGCCTTGTCGGAGTTCGGAATGCGTTGCCGCAAGTCGAGGATGAAATTGCCATACAA
Organism: uncultured Burkholderiales bacterium; assembly: GCA_903871865.1. Lineage (GTDB taxonomy): Bacteria > Pseudomonadota > Gammaproteobacteria > Burkholderiales > Burkholderiaceae_C > Aquabacterium. The sequence continues at coordinate 329 of CAIQIL010000678.1, read as the reverse complement.
CTCGGGAATCGCGTAACCCACCGTGTCCGGGATGTTGATGGTGGTCGCGCCCTCAGCGATGACCGCCTCGAGCACCCGGCACAGGAAATCCGGTTCCGAGCGGTAGCCATCCTCAGGCGAGAACTCGACATCGCCCGACAGATTGCGAGCAAATCGGATCGACTGCTTGGCCTGCTCGAACACCTGATCTGGCGTCATGCGCAGCTTTTTTTCCATGTGCAGCGCACTAGTGGCCAAAAAGACGTGGATGCGGGTGGAAGCCCCGCCTTGCAAGGCCTCGGCTGCACGCGAGATGTCACGGTCGTTGGCGCGCGCCAAAGAGCACACGG
>CAIQIL010000677.1 GCA_903871865.1 uncultured Burkholderiales bacterium | reverse complement strand
TGGCGCCGATGCCGATGCGCGTGAGGAACATCTTCATCTGCTCGGGCGTCGTGTTCTGCGCCTCGTCGAGGATGATGAAGGCGTGGTTGAGCGTGCGCCCGCGCATGAAAGCCAGCGGGGCGATCTCGATGAGGCCTTTCTCGAAGGCCGTGGTGACGCGGTCGAAGCCCATGAGGTCGTAGAGGGCGTCGTAGAGCGGGCGCAGGTAGGGGTCGACCTTCTGCGTCAGGTCGCCGGGCAGGAAGCCCAGGCGTTCGCCGGCCTCGACCGCCGGGCGGGTCAGGATGATGCGCTGCACCGAGCTGCGCTCCAGCGCATCGACCGCGCAGGCCACGGCCAGGAAGGTCTTGCCTGTGCCGGCCGGACCGATGCCCAGCGTCAGGTCGTGACCGAGGATGTTCTGCAGGTACTGCACTTGGTTGGCCGTGCGGCCCTGCAGGTCGGCGCGGCGGGTGTGCAGCATCGGGCCGGCCGGGGCCTCGCCATCGAGGAGGTCGTCCGGGTCCGTGCCCTGGGTGGCTGCGTCGTTGCCGCCTGCCGCGCCTCGGCGCGTGGCCGTGCGGCTGCGGCTGGGCGTGCCGGCCTGGCGCATCGCCGAGGCCACGGCCAGTTGCACGAGCTCGGCGCCCAGCGGTCGGTCGGCGCGGGCGTAGAGGCTGTCGAGCAGGGCCACAACCTGCTGCGGCACACCCCGAGCGCCTTCGATGCGGAACTGCTCGCCGCGGCGCTGCAACGTGACACTGAATGCCGCCTCGATGGTGCGCAGGTGTTCGTCGAGCGGACCGCACAGGTGGGCCAGGCGCGCATTGTCTGGGGGTGAAAAGCTGTGCCGCAGTTGCATGGATGCGATGGATTCGGGAAGTAGGCGGGCAAATTGTCGCTTGTCCGGGGCTGGCGGGTGTGACATCTCTTGCGAGAATGGGTGTTTGAGCGTGTGCGCCGCGCACGCCCGGGCTGGTGGAGTGTCCCTTTGAACCTGTTGTCTCGTTGGTGGTCTCGGCTGGGCCGCGTGCTCGTGGGGGGCGGCGCCCCGGCGACCGAGGCGCCTTTGCTGGGCATGGCGCCCCGGCGCGTCTGGGTGCTGCTCGGCCTGGCCCTGGCGGCCGTGGTGGCCGTGGGCCTGCTGGCGCTGAACCAGGAGGCCTCGCGCCTGAGCCGCCCTGAAGCGCACATGGCGTCCGACGGCGATGTCCATGCCTTGCGCCAGGCCTGGGCCGTGCCCGACAACGGCGCCCATTTCCCGGCGCCCGCCATCGCGCAAGTGGCCGGCAAACCCGTCAACCTGCCCGATGAGTGGTCGCGTTCACAGCCGGGTTACAAGGGTGGCGTCTGGTACCGCTTCCCGCTGACCTTCGCCGACGGCGTCCCGGCCGACACCTTGCTGGCCGCGCTGATCGACCGGGCCTGCTCCAGCGTCGAGGTGCAGCTCAATGGCGCGGTCGTGTTCCGCAGTGGTCGCATGGTCGAGCCCTATGCGCGCGACTGTTTCGGCTCCCACGTCGTGCCCTTGCCGGCGGCCTTGCTGCGCCCCACCGGCAATGTGCTGGACGTCAAGGTCGCTGGCTACCCCATCCACCGCGTGACGGCACGGCAACGCGCCGGCGGGCTGGCGGCGGTGCACGTCGGGCCGATGTCCGAGGTGCGCCAGATGGCCGACGAGCAAACGCTCTGGACCACCACCCTGTCCCAGATCATGGGCGGCGTGCTGGTCGTCATGGGCGTGTTCTCGCTCGGCCTGGCCTGGGTGCGCCGGCTGCACTACATGCTCTATTTCGGGCTGCTGACCCTGGGCTGGGCCTTGATGACGGGCCGCTTCTGGCGCGCTGACCTGCCCGTGCCCAACGACGCCATGGAGGTGCTGATCGCCATCATGATGGCGCCCATGACGGCCTTCGCGGTGAAGTTCCTGATGGGCTACGCCGGCATCGGCCTGCGCGATCCGGGCCAGCAGGTCTGGAACCAGCGCGTCAACCTGCTGCTGTGGGCGCAGTGCCTGTTGCTGCCCCTGAGCCTGCTGCTGCTGGGCGTGGACCAGCTCTTCCTGGGTGCCCGCGTCTGGTTCGGGGTGTTCACGCTGGAGCTCTTCCTGGCCATCGGCCACTTCCTGTGGGTCACGGGCCGGGGCCGGCGCGCCGAGTTCTGGCTGATGTGCGCGGCGCTCGGCGTGGTGGCGGCGGTGCTGGGCATCGAGCTGTCCTACCAGAGCGGCCTGCTGCAAAGCGGCGGCCTGCACATCACCCATTTCGTGATGCCGCTGCTGTACGCGGCGGTGGGCGTGCGCCTCATCCAGGTGTATGCGCGGGCGCTGCAATCGGCCGAGGGCGCGCGCGCGCACCTGGAGCGCCGCGTGCAGGAAATCAGCGTCGAGATCGAGCGCAACTTCAACCAGATCGCCGAGCTGCGCGTGGACCAGATCGCCGAGAAGGAGCGCAAGCGCATCGCCGGCGACCTGCACGACGACCTGGGCGCCAAGCTGCTGACCATCGTCCACACCTCGGACAACGACCGCATCTCCACCCTGGCGCGCGAGGCGCTGGAAGAGATGCGCCTGTCGGTGCGCGGCCTCACGGGCCGGCCCATGGTGCTGTCCGACTCGATGGCCGACTGGCGCAGCGAGGTGGTGTCTCGCCTCGGGCAGGCCGGCATCGAGTGCGAATGGCGCAACCCCCACGACACCATCGAAGAGCCGCTGTCTTCGCGCACCTATGTGCAGACCACGCGCATCGTGCGCGAGGCCGTCAGCAACATCATCAAGCACAGCGGTGCCTCGCACGTGGTCATCACGGCCGACGTGGACCTGGCGAACCACGTCTTCACCCTCGTCATCCAGGACAACGGCAAGGGCATCCCGATGGAGCTCGATGGCCGCCTCGACCGCGGCCACGGCATGACCAGCATGAAGCACCGTGCCAAGCAGCTCAACGGGCAGTGCCTGGTCGAGTCCGGCCCGGGGTTCGGCACCGTCATCCGGCTGACCTTGCCGCTGGAAATCGCCACGATGCAACAGGTTTTGTCGCATCGTCTCGGCTCCTGAACGAGCGCGTCTGGCGCCGGACACGGTTCGCGTGGACAATGTTTCTCATCAACGTCAATTTTTGAAGCGTAGCGAGGCCCCCATCCATGAAGCACATCCTCCTTCTTGAAGACCTGCCCGAGATCCGAGCCTGGCTCAAGACGCTGGCGCTGCAGGTGTTCCCCGGGGCGCAAATCAGCGAAAGCGCACGCATCCACGACGCGCTGGAGCTGGTCAATGCCGTGCGCTTCGACGTGGCCATGGTCGACCTGGGCCTGCCCGATGGCTCCGGCGTCGAGGTGGTCCAGGCCCTGCGCGAGAAGCAACCTGACGTGCAATCGGTCGTGGTCACCATCCACGACGACGACGACCACCTCTTCCCCGCCCTGCAGGCTGGCGCCTTCGGCTACCTGCTGAAAGAACAGTCGCGCGAGCAGCTCGCCGAGCAACTGCACCGCATCAGCCAGGGCGAGCCGCCCCTGTCGCCGTCGATTGCACGCCGTGTGATCCAGTACTTCACGGCCCAGGCGCGCCAGCAACCTATCCAGCCGGACACGGTGACGCCGCACGTGCAGCTCACCGACCGCGAAAACGAGGTGTTGTTGCGCGTGGCCAAGGGCTTCACCCTGCCCGAGATCGGCCAGCAGTTGAACCTGTCGCGCCACACCATCGCTGACTACGTCAAGCAGATCTACCGCAAGCTCAATGTGTCTTCGCGGGCCGAGGCCGCTCTGGAAGCGCAGCGATTGGGCTTGTTCCGCCGATGATCGCTCGCCTGACAGGGCTGTTG
>CAIQIL010000676.1 GCA_903871865.1 uncultured Burkholderiales bacterium | reverse complement strand
TGCTCGTGCTGGCCTTGGGCGGCGCCCAGACACCGATCCAGGCCCAGGCCGCCAGCCCCGGCGACCTGGGCGCCACCTGCCACCAGGCAGACGACGTGTGCGGCTGCTGGCGGCACGTGCCCCAGGGCCAACTCGTGGAAGCGGGCCAGTTCCGGCTGGCCCTGGGGCCCGAGTGGCACCTGGGGCGCATGGGCCTGTTTGGCGTGCGGCAGGCCCGCCGCGACGACGGCGCCCGCCTGACGGCCCAGGCCTTCCCTATGGCCAGCCTGCGCCAGGAAGCCCAAGGCGACGCCACGCAATTGCGCGCGCAGCTGCGCCGCCTGGTGCGCATGGCGCCAGAGCCCTTTGCGCCCAAGGAATGCACCGAAGCCCCGCCCCCTGGCAAGGACGGCTTCCAGGCGGACGGGCGCTGGGAAATGCGCTGCTCAGCGGTGAGAACCAGGGAAGGCCGCTCCGAAGTGGCCGTGATGCGGGCCGTGTTCGGCCCCGACGATGGCCTGATGCTGGCGGTGCAGGCGCCCGGCACCGAGCGCGAGCGGGACGCCTTCCTTCAGCAATTTGGCAAGGCCCAACAGTGCCCTCCCTGAACCTCCCTCTCTCCCGCCACGCCTGGTTGACCGTGGCATTGCCCGTGACCATGACCGCCACCCTGCTGTCAGGCTGCAGCAGCCTGGGGCTGGGCAGTGGCTGCAACCCGCTGGCTGGCCGGTACGCCGACCCCAGCCCCGACCGCCGCGAGCACGCCCACCTGCGCGCCTTGCTGACCGGCGACCCAGGCGGGCCGGCCTCTGGCAACACCGTCAGCATCCAGCAGGACGCCAGCCAGGCCCTCACCGTCTGGCTCGGCACGGACACCCCGCCGGTCAAGCTCGTGAAGGGCGTGAACTACCACTGCGAGGGCGGCACCGTCGTGCTGAACGGCAAGTCACAGCGCCGCAGCGACTCGGTGCTCTTCGTCAGCGAAGACATCGCCATCGACCAAACCCTGTCGCTGAACGCCCAGCAAGCGCTGGTGGCCACGGAAGACGTGCGCCGCTCTGGCTGGGTGCTCATCGTGCCCACCAGCAGCCGCAGCAAGCGCGAGCACGTGCTGCCGCGCGTGGGGAACTGAGGGCGGCTGCGGCTCACAGGCCCTCACAACGCCGCGTCGTGCGCGCGCAGCAGTTCCACGAACTTCTCACCAATGCCGCCCAGGGTGCGGCCGCGCAACCAGGCCGCGCCGAAGCGCACGGTCTGCGCCAGGCCGGGCACGGGCAGCGTCACCAGACCCGGCGCGCCCTCGCCTGCATCGGCCCCGTCGTGGGCCCCGTCGTGGGCCCCGTCTTGGGCCCCATCGTCGACCATGAAGCGCGGCATGAAGGACAGCGCATCGCTGGCCTGCAGCACCTGGCGCAAGATGCCCGAGCTGTCGCAGGTCACGCCCAGCAGGCCGGGGCGCAGGCGTTCGGGCGGCACGCCGGCGGCTTCGGCCATGGCCTGCAAGGCCTGCAGCGCGTTGAGCGGCAGGTGCGGGCCGGCCAGGGGCCAGTCGAACAGGTCGGCGGCCTGCAGCTGGGGCTTGCGCGTCAGCGGGTGGCCGGCGCGGGCCACCACGCACACCTCGTGGGCCTGCAGCGGCGCGCACTCGAAATCGGCCAGTTGCTCGACCTCGCGCAGCTCCCCGAGGATGACGTCCACCTCGCGGGCGCGGGCGCGCTCGGGCAGCTCCTGCCAGGGCGCCAGCACCAGCTTGAGCTGCAGCCCCGGGTGCTGGGCGATGAGCCGCCCCACCACTGGCCCCACCAGCACCGAGCCGCCCCAGGGGCCCACGCCCACGCGCAACTCGCCCAGGGCCAGGCCACGGGTCAGGCGCAGTTCGCGGTCGAGGTCACGCACCTGGGCTTCCAGCGCGCCCGCGTGGCGCAACAGCAGCCGGCCCAGCTCGGTGGGTTCCACGCCCGTGCGCTGGCGGGTCAGCAGCGGCGCGCCCACATGGGCTTCGAGGGCCTGGATGCTGCGCGACAGCGCCGGCTGGGTCAGGTGCAGGGCCTCGGCCGCGCGGTGGAAGTTGCCGTGCTGGACGAGGACGGTGAGGTGGCGCAGGCGTTTGAGGTCGATCACAGTGGCCCTTCATGATGCTTTCAGCGCATCATGCAAATGCGAACAATGCATTGGACACATTGTGAACCACGCCCCAGCATGCGCGAGCGACCCACCACAGCCCTGGAGACAGACATGGCCCGAACCCACCTGCCCGCCTTGCTCACCACCCTGTGCCTGCTGGCCACCGGCTGCAGCACCGCCCAACCCGGCAAGCCCGTCCAGGGCAGCCCAGGCGCCCAAAGCCCCGCCCACCCCGCCGCCCACCCCGCCGTTCAGCGCGCCCAGGCCGACGTGGCCAAGCAGGTGCAAGGGGCCGACGCCAGTGACTTGGCCGACGCCCGCCGCGGCCTCATCGCCGCACCGCACGGCCAGGTGCGCAACGAGGCCGGCCAGGTCCTCTGGGACTTCGACGCCTTCGCCTTCCAGCAAGCCGAAGCCGCCCCCGACACCGTCAACCCCAGCCTGTGGCGCCAAGCCCGGCTCAACAACCAGGCCGGCCTGTTCAAGGTGCGCGACGGCATCTGGCAGTTGCGCGGCTTCGACCTCTCCAACATCACCCTCATCCAGGGCAAAACGGGCTGGATCGTGGTGGACACCGGCACCTCGCGCGAAACCTCGGCCGCAGCCATGGCCTTCGCCCGCCAGCACCTTGGCGCTGAGGCCGTGTCGGCCATCGTCTACACCCTCAGCCACGTGGACCACTTCGGCGGC
>CAIQIL010000675.1 GCA_903871865.1 uncultured Burkholderiales bacterium | reverse complement strand
CATGGCCAGAACTCCCGCGCCGACCGAAGCCCAGAACGCGCTCGATGCGACGGTGTCGTCGACGGTCGCGCGTTGCACCAGCGCGTCGGCGAACAGGGCGTTGACCGCGACCCACAGCAGCACATGCACCGCCGCCGCCGCCGCGCCGACGCCCAGTTCGGCTGGTCCGATCAGGCGAGCGATGGCGAAGGCGGACACGATCGACAGCAGCGCGCCCTGCGTGGTGGCGCGCTGCCAGTACAGGCCCAGCGTCAGGGGCACGAAGGCCGCGACCAGCGTCACCTGGTAAGCCGAGGAGACCAGGTCGTAGATCGCCGTGCCTTGCATCAGGATGGCGTAGGCCATCACCAGGGCGGTGAAGACGAAGATGGTGATGCGCAGCGACAGCAGCACCTGCCGGTCGCTCATGCCCGGCTTGATGTTCTTGAGGATGTTCTCGACGAAGCTGGTCGATGGCGCCAGCAGCGTGGCCGAGGACGTGGACTTGATGGCCGACACCAGGGCGCCAAAGAAGAAGATCTGCGCCACCAGCGGCATCTTGCTGAGGATGAGGGTGGGCAGCACCTTCTGCGGGTCGTTGGCCAGCAGTGCCTTGGCCTCGGTGGGCATGATGATCAGCGAGGACGCCACGATGAACATGGGCACGAAGGCGAACGCCAGGTAGCCGAAGCCGCCGATGATGGCGCCCTTGCGGGCCGTGTCGCTGTCCTTGGCCGACATCACGCGCTGGAACACGTCCTGCTGCGGGATGGAGCCGAACATCATGGTGATGGCCGAGCCGATGAAAAACAGCCAGCCTTGGGCGGTGTGCTCGGGCAGGATGCGGAACCAGTCGTTGCTGTGCGCCAGCGCCATCACCTGGCCCGCACCGCCGGCCTGCTCGCTGGCCATCACGGCGATCAGGCTCAGGCCCACCACCAGCACGATCATCTGCACGAAGTCCGTCCAGGCCACGGCCAGCATGCCGCCGATCAGCACGTAGATCAGCACCAGCGTCGTGCCGATCGCCATGCCCACCGGTGGCGCGATGGCGCCACCCGACAGCACCGAGAACACCAGGCCGAGGGCCGTGATCTGGGCGGCGACCCAACCCAGGTAGCTCAGGATGATGGCGATGGAGCAGAAGATTTCCACGCCCTGGCCGAAGCGGTGGCGGTAGAAGTCGCCGATGGTCAGCAAGCTCATCTTGTAGAGCCGCGTGGCGAAGAAAGCGCCGACCAGCACCAGGCACATCGAGGCGCCGAAGGGGTCTTCGATCACGGCGCGCAGGCCGCCATGCTCGGCATCGACGAACTTGGCCGGGATGCCCATGACCGTTTCCGCGCCGAACCAGGTCGCGAAGGTCGTGGTGATGACCATGGCCAGCGGCAGGCTGCGGCCGGCGATGGCGAAGTCGGTCGTGCTCTTGATGCGCGTGCCGGCGTAGATGCCGATGCCCATGGTGCCCACCAGGTACAGGATCACAAAGGCGAGCAGCGTCGTGTTCATGGTGGGTGGCAGGGCGGAGGGGACTTCTCAGGGCGCGGAGTTTAGACCGGGCTCAGGCCGGGGTGCTGGCGTGCGCGGTCACAGCGCCCCCTGCGAGTGCAGGGTCAGCAAGAGGCGGGCCACCAGCAGGCCGAGCGCGAAGCCCAGGCCCAGCCACAGCGCCGCCGAGAGCGTGCGGTTGGTGCGGCGCTGCTCTTGGAGGATGGCTTGCAGGTCCTGGCGCAAAGCGCGGTCGCCGTGTTCGAGCTGGTGGTGCAGCAGGCGGGGCAGTTCGGGCAGGAGCTTGGCGTAGCGGGGCGCTTCGCGCTTGAGCCGGCTGAGCATGCCGCGCCAGCCGATCTGCTCGTGCATCCAGCGCTCCAGGAAGGGCTTGGCCGTGCTCCAGAGGTCGAGCTCGGGGTCGAGCTGGCGCCCGAGGCCTTCCACATTGAGCAAGGTTTTCTGCAGCAGCACCAGCTGGGGTTGGATCTCGACGTTGAAGCGCCGCGAGATCTGGAACAGGCGCAGCAGCACCTGGCCCAGCGAGATCTCTTTCAGCGGGCGGTCGAAGTAGGGCTCGCACACGGTGCGGATGGCGCCTTCGAGCTCGTCCACGCGGGTG
>CAIQIL010000674.1 GCA_903871865.1 uncultured Burkholderiales bacterium | reverse complement strand
CCAGTTGCTGGTGAAGAGGCCACCGTCCTTGTTGCTGTCGGAGTAGCCCAGCATGACGTCCTGCTCGGCACCGCCGCGTTGCACCAGGGCCGCCACGCCGGGCCGGCCGGAGAAGGCGCGCATGATGACCGGGGCGTTGCGCAGGTCTTCGATGGTCTCGAACAGGGGCACGACGATGAGGTCGGCCAGGCCGCCATCGTCCAGCGTGCCCGACATCAGGCCGACTTCCTTTTGCAGCAGCAGCACTTCCAGCAGGTCGCTGACGGTTTCGGTGTGGCTGATGATGTAGTGGCGGATGGCGTCGGCGCCGAAGCGCTGGCGCATCTCGCGGGCGCGCTCGAAGATGGCCAGCTCGGCCACGGTGTGCTCGCTGTAGGCTGCCGTGGGCACGCGCAGCGGGCGGGCGTCGTTGAGCTGGCGCAGCAGCACGGCGCGCTTGTCGTCTTCCGGCAGGGCGGTGTAGTCGGGCGCGATGCGGGCGGTGGCCAGCAGCTCGGCCACGACGCGCTCGTGCTGGTCGGAGCTCTGGCGCAAATCGACGGTGGCCAGGTGGAAGCCGAAGACCTCGACGGCGCGCAGCAGCGGCTGCAGGCGCGGTGTCACCAGCACATCGCCGTGGTGGGCGCGCAGCGAGGCCTCGATGGTGCGCAGGTCGGCGAGGAACTCGGCCGCATCGGCGTACGGATCTTGCGGCTCGACGGCGTGGCGCGCGGCCTCTTCGCCCGTCAGGCCGTGCAGGGTGGCGGCCAGGCGGGCATAGACGCCGATGAGCGCGCGGCGGTAGAGCTCGTCGCTGCGGTGCTCGCTGCGGTCGGGCGAGCGTTGCGCCAGGGCCTGCATCGCCTCGGAGGCATCGACCAAGCGTTGCGATTGCGAGAGCTCGGCGCCCAGGTGGTGCACCTCGGTCAGGTAAAAGCGCAGGGCGACTTCGGCCTGACGGCCCAGAGCGTGCGAGAGCGTTTGCGCCGAGACGTTGGGGTTGCCGTCGCGGTCGCCACCGATCCACTGGCCCATGCGCAGGAAGCTGGCCACGGGGTGGGCGCCGAGCTCGCGCTCCAGGTCGGCGTAGAGCTTGGGGATCTCGCGCAGGAAGGTGGACTCGTAATAGCCCATGGCGTTCTCGACCTCGTCGGCCACCGTGAGCTTGGAGAAACGCAGCAGGCGCGTCTGCCAGAGCTGGGTGATGCGCGCGCGGATGGCGGCCTCGTTGGCGGCCAGCTCGCGCGGGCACAGGGCGTCTTGCGGGTTGACGGCCTGTCGGGCGCGCACGGCGTCGCGCTCGGTGAGCAGGCGGGCGATGTCGCGCTCGGCGTCGAGGATGCTCTTGCGCTGCACCTCGGTCGGGTGGGCGGTGAGCACGGGCGCCACGTAAGCGGTGGTCAGCGTTTGCGCGATGCTGCGCGGCGCGATGCCGGCATCCCGCAGGCGCTGGAAGCAGGCCTCGATGCTGCCTTCGTGGCTGCGGCCGGCACGCTCGTGGACCTCGCGGCGGCGGATGTGGTGGCGGTCTTCGGCCAGGTTGGCCAGGTGGCTGAAGTAGGTGAAGGCGCGCACGACGCTGACCGTCTGGTCGGCGCTCAGGCCCTTGAGCAGCTTCTTGAGCGCCTTGTCGGCGTCCTGGTCGGCATCGCGGCGGAAGGCCACGGAGAGCTTGCGCACCTGCTCGACAAGTTCGTAAGCGGGGCGGCCTTCCTGTTCGCGGATGACATCGCCCAGGAGGGTGCCCAGGAAGCGGATGTCTTCGACCAGGGGGGCTTCGGTGTCGGTCTTGCGTGAAACGTTCATGGACATGCACCGCCGGGATCGCCAGCGGTGTTCAGTTCAGCGAGCCGGCGCCTCGGGTAGGGGCGGTCGGCTCAGGGTTGAGACGGAGGCGAAGACAGGGGCGAGCTCATCGGGGACTCGTCGGCAGGTGCAAGGTCAGCGCCTGCGCAGCCCCTTGCAGGGCCGGCGACACCGGGCTGTCGATG